>NZ_JBQAGB010000018.1:0-100602 GCF_051916145.1 Bacillus cereus group sp. MYBK245-2
CGTGTGGAGTGTTATACCCCTCGTCCCTTCGGGGTTGCGAGAACACGATGAAGCACTAACTTGTGTAAATTTGATTGAATTGTATAGATTTAGTTAAGTTTATCGTATCGGATGCTTGGGGGAAGATGTTAAGAAGTTTACGTTTAAAAATTGCGGTAGTATTTTCGGTACTTATTTCTATGATGTTCGTAATATTAGGTACAGCTATGTATCAATTACAGAAAGAGAAGGAAGTGCGCTCCTTAGACCAGTATTCTCAAAATACGATGGATCTTGTGACAGAGCAGTTAACTGCATTTATGCAGCGAATTGAAGAAGATATGGGTCATTATGGGAGTCATGATGATATTCAAAACATGTTACAAGATGGAGTGACTCCAGAAGAAGAGAGCTTTATTTTAAAAGAATTTTCAAGGTTTAAAAAGAACCATCCTGATATTTTAGATGTATACATTGGGACAAAAGATAAAAAAACGTTGAGTGCAAATCTTGCTGACGGAGGAAAAGTACCAGAAGGGTATGATCCAACGAGTCGTCAGTGGTATAAAGCATCAGAATCCGATACAAAATCGATTATTTGGGGGCAACCACAATATGAAATTGCGACAGGTAAGTTAAGTATTGGGGTTTCAAAAGCTATTGTCGGACAAGATGGTTCAGTATTAGGGGTAGTAGCAATGGATGTATCACTAGGAACAATCCAAAAGCTACTCCATAATATTCAATATAATAATGGCGGAGAAATGTTTATCGTAAATGATAAAAATATTGCTATTGTATATCCAGAGAAAGTAGGAAAAGATGTTTCAAAAGAATCACTTGTAAAAAGTTTGAATAAAGATGAAACAAAATTTGCAGTGACGACATTAGGAGGGAACGATGTAGTAGCCTATAGTCAACTGTTTGATAAGATGAAATGGAAAATTGGGATTGTTTATCCGAAGGACACGATTGATGGGCTATTAAATAGTACGAGAAATACAGTCATTATAATGGCATGTATTAGCTTATTCGTTGGAATTGCAGCTTCATACTTGTTCTCAAGAAGGTTAGCAAGACCGCTGCAACTATTAACGAATCACGTTCAAAAAGTAGCAGAAGGTGATTTAACGTTGCAAATGAAAGTGACAAGTAAGGATGAAGTTGGAGAACTGACGAACCATTTTAATCATATGGTTGAGCAAATGAATGAAATGGTAAGCAAAATTAAAAATAGTGTATCAACCGTGCAACAATCAACGAATAATCTACATTATTTAACGAATGAGACTGTAGCAGCTAGTAGAGAAGTGTCAGGTGCAATGGATGACGTGAGCGGAGGAGCTTCTACGCTTGCTAATAGTGTAGATGAAGTTTCAGAGCAGCTCGAGAATATGGCGCAGTCAGTGGAACAAATGAATAATTCTGTTAGTGAAATAAAAGGTGTGGCTGGCAAAGCTGAAGAGGCATCTAAGCAAGGATTAAATACGATGCGTAATTTAGTTCGTACGAGGGGCCAATCCTCTTCGATTGTTGTTCATACAGAGGAAGCATCTGGAAAGTTAGAGCAAAGGGTTGGATCGATTCAAAATGTTGTAGAGCTTATAAAAGGTATTTCAGATCAAACGAATTTACTTGCTTTAAATGCTTCAATCGAGGCGGCACGTGCGGGTGAACAAGGTAAGGGCTTTGCTGTTGTTGCGGAAGAGGTTCGGAAATTAGCGGAACAATCAAAAGAAGCAACAGTAGAAATTGCGACGATGATTGGTGATGTACAAGTAGAGGTAAGACGAGTTGTAGAAGTTGTAAGTAAATTGAAAGACATTGCGGATATACAAAATAATGTTACGACAGAAGCAGAGGCGGAATTCCGTACCATTATGTCAGTTGTAAATACAATTAGTACTTCAGTGGAACAAATTGTAGAAGAGGTACATAACATCGGTCACGAGCAAGGAGAAATTACAGCGGTCATGCATACAATCGCTGGTACGAGTCAAGAAAGCGCAGCTGTTTCGGAAGAAGTAAATGCTGCAACTGAATCACAAGTGAACCATCTAGAAAAGGTAGCTCATACGATGGAAAGCTTGACGGAGCATATGAGAGACTTAGAAAGATTAGTTGAGCAGTTTAAAATAGAGGAATAACAAATTAGTAAAATGATGCGTATTTCGGTAAAATAGACAATGGATATATAAGAAGCAAGTATAGGAGGAAGACTACTATGGCAATTGTTGACGTATCGATTATTCCAGTAGGAACAAGTAATCCAAGTGTGAGTGAATATGTAGCAGAAGTACAAAAGGTGCTAGAGAAAAACTCAGATCGTGTGAAATATCAATTAACACCAATGAATACAATTATTGAAGGAGATCTTCCTGTCATTCTAGAAGTAATTCAACAAATGCATGAAGTTCCCTATACGAAAGGTGCACAGCGCGTTGCAACAACAATTCGTATCGATGATCGTCGTGATAAAGTAAGCACAATGGAGAAGAAATTAAACTCTGTTCGATCAAAATTATAAAGAAAAGCAGCGATCTTCGCTGCTTTTTTCATATAGGAGGTAGATAAGATGAGTGAAAAGTTTAACGAACAATTTGACGGGTTGTTAGAGAAATACACGGAACTATTACTTGGAGAGAGCAATGAAGAGAGAAAAGAACAGGTGCAGAAGTGGGCACTGTATTCTTACATAGCGAAGACGATGCCGGCTTTAGTGAAGCATTGGAACGAGACGTATCCCGATGCGAAAGAAGAGATGGTGCAGTTAATTACACATATTAAAAGGCTGAATGAAGAGAAGAGAAATGAGCAATAAAAAAACTCGAGGTAAATATAATCTCAAGTTTTCTGTATTAATATCCTCATATAATTTACATGGAATATAAAGGGTTTTATAGGCATGTCGAATATTTTCGGCATGCCTATTTTGTGCCTATTAAACTCTATTTTTCTAAATGTCGAAAAATATTTCAGTCATATTTATAAGCGAGAATATAGGTTTTTAAATGTTTTTATAGTATTTTATAAATTATCTAAATAATTATTTGTATCCAATAATTTTAAACAATGATATAATTTCGAAGAGGGGTAAAAAACAGATAAATTAAGTCATAGGGGTGAATTACATGGAACAATTAATGCGAAATTCGTTTCTTTTCTTATCTAAAAATAAAGCGCTAACAAAACTGGCTAAAAAGTACGGTTTACGCTTTGGTGCAGGTCGCTTTGTCGCAGGGGAGACAATTGAATTAGCGACAGCAGCTATTAAACAATTAAACAAGCAAGGACTTTGCGTAACAATCGATTATTTAGGGGAATTCGTTGATAATGAAGCGGAAGCAAATGAAATGGCTAACCAATCGATTGAAGCAATCCGTGCAATTGGAAGAGAAGGTCTTGATTCGCAACTTTCTTTAAAGATGACTTCTATGGGGCTAGATATCTCTGATGAAATCGTAATGAACAATATGCGCCGCATTTTAGAAGCTGCAAAAGAAAATGGTGTGTTCGTTACAATTGATATGGAAGATTATACACGCTGTGGAAAAACAATTGATATCTTTAAACAGTTAAAGTCTGAGTACGATAATATTGGTACTGTTATTCAAGCTTACCTATATCGTACAGAAAAAGATATTGAGGACTTAAATGCTTATAATCCTAATTTACGTCTTGTAAAAGGGGCTTATAAAGAACCTGAAGAAGTGGCGTTCCCGGACAAGAAAGATGTAGATGACAATTATAAAAAGATTATTAAAATGCACTTATTAAATGGAAATTATACTGCAATTGCTTCACATGACGAAGCGATTATTGAATATACAAAAAAACTTGCCGAAGAACACAACATTCCAAGGGATCAATTTGAATTCCAGATGTTATACGGTATTCGTAATGAGCGTCAACTTGAGCTAGTAAAAGAAGGTTACAAAATGCGTGTTTACGTACCTTATGGAAACGACTGGTATGGTTACTTCATGCGTCGTCTAGCAGAGCGTCCAGCAAACGTTGCGTTCGTATTAAAAGGTATGGTTAAAAAATAACCAAGGAGAAAATACTCCTTGGTTATTTTAATTGCTGAAATGCGTAATGTGCCATTTTCTTTGTATCAGGATACAGTTGCTTGCGAGTAGAAGATAATACAACATTAATGACGCGTTTACCATCTTTCTCATCCACTGTTACGACTGTATATTTTCCGAGTGCTGATAGACCGCTTTTACTTCCAATTGCATATGGATCGTCATATAGTTCTTCTCGTCCATAGTTTGCAATCTTTGGAGAGCGTTCTGAAGTATGTAGAGTTGTACGCGTTGAATTCATATATTCTAAAACAACTGGGTACTTTAATGCTTCTTTCGTAATTATAGCAATGTCATATGGTGATACTTTGTTTCCTAGTGCATCAGCACCACTTGCGTTTTTGAAAGTCGCATGCTTTGTACCAAGTTCCTTCGCTCTAGCATTCATCATTTTTACAAATTCATTTTTTGATCCTGCAATATGTTCTGCAATGGATTCAGCTATTGGGTCTGCACTAATGATAAGCATCAGTTTTAATGCCTCATCACGTTTTAACTTTTCCCCAGCACGAAGTTTAATTTTCTTACTTTGGCTTTCTGTTTTAATTGCGTTTTCTGTAACTGTAATTTCTTCATCTTCTTTTACATTCTCTAGTAAAAGAAGGGTTGTCATCATTTTGGCTATACTAGCCGGATAAGAGCGTTCGTCCTCTCTTTTTCCATACAAAATTTCACCTGTGTCTGCATCGATTGTAACTCCGTATTGCCCAGTAATGTTAGGTTGATCAGCTCTTACAGATTGTTGCCTTTGTGCGTAAGAGAAGAAAATCATCCCTGTAAATAGTGTGGCAATCATTACAATCATAACTATTGTTCGTTTCATTATAATTCCCTCATTTGTTACAAATAAATTGGGCAGAAAAAGCAGCCATTACCCATTATGCCACGTTCTCTGCCCAAAAATATAGCGTTATTTTTCGCCCATATTATGCTTCTTATATTGTTGGTTATTACCTTGACGTCCTTTTTCTACGCCTCGATCAGTTGGGCCAGCGTTTCCTGTCACACTTGCTGCGCTAATTCCAGCCTTTGAAGGGTTCTTCTTAAGTTTTGCCATATATATTCCTCCAGTTTCGTCAGATTATAAAAAGGGAAAGTGTATTTTAGTGAAGAAAATACATATATAGTATGGGCAAATAAAAGAAAAAAAATTATTTCAGAAAATTTTATCAATAAATATATTGCGAAAATTTAAACAGTATCATATATTTATTAGTAGAGGCTCACTCATTGATTGCGACTTATGTCGAAAAATTGAATGAGCATTCATTCAAGAATAGGGGGAGAATTGGATGTTCCAAATTAAAAAGGCTGCTGTTCTAGGGTCAGGCGTAATGGGTTCAGGAATTGCGGCACACTTAGCTAATATTGGTATTCCGACATTATTGCTTGATATTGTACCACCTGCGCTTACGAAAGAAGAAGAAGCGAAGGGACTTACATTAGAACATAAAAGTGTGAGAAATCGTTTTAGTAATACGGCACTACAAAAACTATTAAAGCAAAAACCAGCTCCTCTGACAGTGAAAGGAAATTTAGCACTGATTGAAGCAGGTAACTTAGAAGATGACCTTGAGCGTCTAGCTGATGTAGATTGGATTATTGAAGTAGTAGTTGAAAACTTAGATATTAAAAAGAAACTATTTGAAAAAGTAGATGCTGTTCGTAAACCGGGTTCTATCGTGAGCTCGAATACGTCAGGCATTTCAGTTGAAAAAATGGCAGAAGGTCGTTCAGATGACTTCCAGAAACACTTCTTAGGCACACACTTTTTTAACCCACCACGATATTTAAAACTTCTAGAGGTAATACCGACGAAAGAAACTGATCCACAAGTATTAAGCTTCATGAAACTATTTGGCGAAGACGTTCTTGGAAAAGGCGTTGTTATCGCAAAAGACACACCAAACTTTATTGGAAACCGCATCGGTACGTACGGTTTATTAGTAACTCTTCAAGAGATGGTAAAACGCGGCTATAGCATTGGGGAAGTTGATTCTGTAACAGGCCCGCTTATTGGTCGTCCGAAGAGCGCAACGTTCCGTACATTAGATGTTGTTGGTTTAGATACATTCGTACACGTTGCAAATAACGTATATGAAAATGTACAAGAAGAAGAGCGCGATGTATTTAAAGTACCAGCTTTCATGCATGACATGCTTGATAAAAAATGGCTTGGAAGCAAAACTGGTCAAGGATTCTTCTTAAAACAAGGAAAAGAAATTTTAGAATTAAATCCTGAAACGATGGAGTACGAAGCTCGTAAAAAATTAAAAGCTGCATCGATCGAGTTAAGTAAACAAGAAAAAGGTTTATCGAATAAATTGAAAGCGCTTGTATATGCGAAAGACCGCGCAGGAGAGTTGTTATGGAATATCATCACACCGACTCTTTTATACTCTGCAAAACTTCATAAAGAAATTGCTGACGATATCGTTGCAATTGACCAAGCGATGAAGTGGGGCTTCGGCTGGGAGCAAGGACCGTTTGAAGTTTGGGATGCAATCGGCGTTGAAAAGTCCGTTCAAAAGATGGAAGAAAACGGCGTAGTTGTTCCTGCTTGGGTGAAAGAAATGTTAGAGAAAGGTTTCACTACTTTCTACAAACATGATAACGGAGATAGCTACTATTACGATAATGGCGAATATAAGCTAATCGAACGTAATAAAAAAGCAATTTCTCTTAAGCAATTAAAAGCGAAAAATGGCGTATTAAAGAAAAATAGCGGAGCGAGCTTAATTGATTTAGGAGACGGCATCCTTTGTTTAGAATTCCATTCGAAGAGCAATGCAATCGGTATGGATATTACGCAAATGATTAACTACGCTGTTGATGAAGTAGAAAAGAATTATAAAGGTCTTGTTATCGGTAACCAATCGAAGAACTTCTGCGTTGGTGCGAACTTAGCAATGATCTTAATGGAAGCACAAGACGACAACTACTTTGAAATTGAGTTAGTTGTGAAAAACTTCCAAGATGCAATGATGAAAATTAAATACTCTTCTAAGCCAGTTGTAGCAGCACCATATGGTATGACGCTTGGCGGAGGTACAGAAGTTTGCTTACCAGCAGCGAGCATTCAAGCTTCTAGTGAAACGTATATGGGCTTAGTAGAAGTTGGTGTTGGCTTAATCCCTGGCGGAGGCGGTAATAAAGAGCTATACATTAAACACTTAAATAAAATGGCAAATGGCGTAGAGTTCGATCTACAAAAAGTTGCAAATAAAGTGTTTGAAACAGTCGCAATGGCGAAAGTTTCAACTTCAGGACAAGAAGCGATTTCTCATAACTTCTTAGGTGATAAAGATGGTATTAGTGTGAATGGTGATCACTTACTATACGATGCGAAACAGAAAGCACTTGCTTTATATGAAGCTGGTTATAAAGCGCCGATTCGTAAAAAGATACCGGTTGTTGGTGAAACAGGATATGCAACTCTTGCACTTGGTGCAGAAGCAATGCATTTATCTGGTTATATTTCAGAGTACGATCTTCACATTGCGAAGAAACTTGCATATGTCATCGCGGGCGGAAAAGTGCCGTATGGAACAGAAGTTGATGAGCAGTATTTATTAGATGTAGAACGTGAAGCATTTATTAGCTTAGTAAGTGAGATGAAATCACAAGCAAGAATGCAGCACATGCTTGTAAAAGGAAAGCCATTACGTAACTAATAACGAGGGGAGATATCGTTCATGAGAGAAGCTGTCATTGTTGCGGGAGCAAGAACACCAATTGGAAAAGCAAAGAGGGGTTCATTAAAAACAGTTCGTCCTGACGATCTAGGGGCGTTAGTAGTAAAGGAAACGTTAAAGCGTGCGAATTATGAAGGACCAATCGATGATTTAATTTTCGGTTGTGCGATGCCAGAAGCAGAGCAAGGTTTAAATATGGCTCGTAATATCGGCGGATTAGCAGGACTTTCTTACGATGTTCCAGCTATTACAATTAACCGTTACTGTTCTTCAGGTTTACAAAGTATCGCTTACGGAGCAGAGCGCATTATGCTTGGGCACTCGGAAGCTGTATTATCAGGCGGAGCGGAATCAATGAGTTTAGTTCCAATGATGGGACACGTTGTTCGTCCAAATAGTCGCCTTGTAGAAGCAGCTCCAGAATATTATATGGGTATGGGACATACAGCAGAGCAAGTTGCTGTGAAATATGGAATTTCTCGTGAAGAGCAAGATGCATTTGCAGTACGAAGTCATCAACGTGCTGCGAAAGCATTAGCTGCAGGAAACTTTGCTGATGAAACAGTACCTGTAGATGTAACGTTACGTACTGTTGGATCAAATAACAAACTGCAAGAAGAAACAATCACTTTCACGCAAGACGAAGGTGTAAGAGCAGAAACGACGCTAGACATTTTAGGTAAATTACGTCCAGCATTTAACGTTCGCGGTTCTGTAACGGCTGGTAACTCTTCACAAATGAGTGATGGTGCAGCATCTGTATTATTAATGGACCGTGAAAAAGCAGTAAGCGATGGTATGAAGCCACTTGCGAAATTCCGTTCATTTGCAGTAGCGGGTGTACCACCAGAAGTAATGGGAATTGGCCCAATCGCAGCAATTCCGAAAGCATTAAAACTAGCTGGCTTAGAGTTATCTGATATCGGCCTATTCGAACTAAATGAAGCATTCGCTTCACAATCGATCCAAGTTATTCGTGAACTTGGTTTAGATGAAGAAAAAGTAAACGTAAACGGCGGTGCAATCGCACTTGGACATCCACTTGGCTGTACAGGAGCAAAACTAACACTATCTCTTATTCACGAAATGAAACGCCGCAACGAACAATTCGGTATCGTAACAATGTGTATCGGCGGCGGAATGGGAGCTGCGGGAGTGTTTGAATTACTATAAAAAAAGTGCAGGTGGCTTGCTCAGAACAGGAGGGCGTTGGAAGCCCTGACGAAGAGGCGCTTTTTGCCTCACAGGAAGGGGTGAAACGACCGACTGTTCTAGCCACCGGAACTGGATTATAAAAAAAGTGCAGGTGGCCCGTTCAGAACGAGACGTCACCAATGCAAAGAATGGAAGCAACAAAGGTTTATAAAAACAAAAGGGAGAGCCAGCTTCTTTCAAAATGAGAGAAGCGGCTTATGAAAATATGAAGGAGGAAATTTTCATGGAAAAAACAGTAGGAAGTGCAGTTAAAGGCGGTAGCTTTTTAGTAGATGAGATTACAATTGATCAAGTGTTTACGCCAGAAGATTTTTCATCTGAGCATAAAATGATTGCAAAAACGACAGAGGACTTTATCGTAAATGAAGTTCTTCCAGAGCTTGAATATTTAGAGCAACATGAGTTTGATCGTTCTGTTCGTCTTTTAAAAGAAGCTGGGGAACTTGGTTTATTAGGCGCTGATGTACCAGAAGAGTATGGCGGAATTGGCCTTGATAAAGTAAGCTCAGCGTTAATCGCAGAGAAATTCTCTCGTGCTGGTGGCTTTGCAATTACTCACGGTGCTCACGTAGGTATCGGATCTTTACCAATCGTATTATTCGGTAATGAAGAGCAAAAGAAAAAGTATTTACCATTACTTGCAACTGGTGAAAAATTAGCGGCATACGCATTAACAGAGCCAGGTTCAGGATCGGACGCATTAGGTGCAAAAACAACGGCACGTTTAAATGCAGAAGGTACACATTACGTATTAAATGGTGAAAAACAGTGGATTACAAACTCTGCATTCGCTGACGTATTTATCGTATATGCAAAAATTGATGGAGAGCACTTCTCAGCATTTATCGTAGAGAAAGACTATGCTGGTGTATCTACAAGCCCAGAAGAAAAGAAAATGGGTATTAAATGTTCTTCAACTCGTACGTTAATTTTAGAAGATGCGTTAGTACCGAAAGAAAACTTACTTGGCGAAATCGGTAAAGGTCATATTATCGCATTCAACATTTTAAATATCGGTCGTTATAAATTAGGTGTTGGTACAGTTGGATCTGCGAAACGTGCAGTAGAAATTTCAGCACAATATGCAAACCAACGTCAACAGTTCAAACAACCAATCGCTCGCTTCCCATTAATTCAAGAGAAACTTGCGAATATGGCAGCAAAAACATATGCAGCTGAAAGCTCTGTATATCGTACAGTAGGCTTATTCGAAAGCCGCATGAGCACATTATCTGAAGAAGAAGTAAAAGACGGTAAAGCAGTAGCAGCTTCTATCGCTGAATATGCAATCGAGTGTTCTTTAAACAAAGTATTCGGTTCTGAAGTACTAGACTATACAGTAGATGAAGGTGTTCAAATTCACGGTGGTTACGGATTTATGGCAGAGTACGAGATTGAAAGAATGTACCGCGATTCTCGTATTAACCGTATTTTTGAAGGAACGAATGAAATTAACCGCCTAATCGTACCAGGTACGTTCTTACGTAAAGCGATGAAAGGTGAATTACCACTTCTTCAAAAAGCACAAAAATTACAAGAAGAGTTAATGATGATGATGCCAGAAGAAGTAGGTGATGAGCCATTAGCACTTCAAAAATATTTAGTAAATAACGCGAAGAAAATCGGCTTAATGGTAGCTGGATTAGCTGCTCAAAAATACGGTAAAGCATTAGATAAAGAACAAGAAATTCTTGTGAATATCGCTGACATCGTAAGCAACCTATACGCAATGGAGTCAGCTGTTCTTCGTACAGAAAAAGCAATTAAAACAACTGGTCTTGAAAAGAATAAACAAAAAGTGTTATACACTGAAGTATTCTGCCAAGAAGCATTCAACGAAATTGAAGCAGATGCGAAAGAAACACTTATCGCAGTTGAAAACGGCGACATGCTGCGCGTGATGTTATCATCATTACGTAAATTAACTCGCCACACACCACTTAACGTAATTCCGAAGAAACGTGAAATTGCTGCGAAAATTTTAGAAGATGAGCGTTACACAGTTTAATATCTTTAAAGAACAGTAGTCGTATAAACGACTACTGTTCTTTTTTTTTTGAAAAAAAAGAAATTTTTAGTGACATAAAACTAATACCATTAGTATAATAAAACTAATACCATTAGTATAATAAAACTAATACCATTAGTATAATAAAACTAATAGTATTAGTTTTCGTGAAAAGGGAGATGGGACTATGAGGATGATACATGAAAAAACAGTATATCAATTGTCATTTTTGCCAAGAGTGTTTCCTGTGAATTGTTACTTTGTGGAGGAAGAAGCTGGTTTAACTTTAATTGATGCAGCTTTGCCATATAGCGCAAAAGGTATTTTACAGGCGGCTGAGAAAATAGGAAAACCAATTACTAAGATTGTATTAACACATGCGCATGATGATCACATCGGTGCATTAGATGCATTAAAGGAAGTACTTCCTCATGTTCCAGTCTATATTTCTAAGAGGGACGCAAAGCTGTTAGAAGGAGATACGACGTTACAAAAGGATGAACCGAATATACCGATAAAAGGCGGTGTACCTAAAAAAGTAAAAACGGTACCTGATGTTTTATTGGAAGATGGCGACCGAGTTGGATCGCTTCTTGCGATTATGACACCGGGACATACGCCAGGCTCCATGTCGTTTCTTGATGTACGAAATAAAGCTCTTATTGTTGGGGATGCATTCCAAACGAGAGGAGGTACGGCTGTTTCGGGACAAATGAAATTTTGGTTTCCGTTTCCAGCGATAGCAACGTGGAGTAAAGAAATATCATTACAAAGTGCAGAGAAGCTAAGAGAATATGAGCCGTCCTTGCTTGCGGCAGGGCATGGGAAAATGATAAACGATCCAGGGGCTGTCATAGAGCTTGCTATTAAGGAAGCTAAGCGAAATATAGAAAGTAGAAAAGAGGGTTAATTTATGTCACCAAGAATCGGACTTACATTACAGAAAATTGTAGAAACAGCAGCAGAAATTGCAGATACAAATGGAATACAAGAAGTAACGTTAGCTTCATTAGCGCAAACATTAGGGGTACGTTCACCTTCGCTATACAATCATGTGAAAGGCTTACAAGATGTACGGAAACATCTTGGTATTTACGGAATCAAGCAGCTGTATAACAAACTGGAAGAAGCGGCCGAGGGTAAACGGATGGATGAAGCAATTCATGCTTTAGGAGAAGCATATGTAGCATTCGTACGCAAACACCCTGGACTATATGAAGCAACCTTTTTACGAGATGAAGAAGTAAGAAAAGCAGGTGATGGGATTGTAAAGCTTTGTCTTCAAGTTTTACAACAGTACGGCTTAGAAGGGGAAAATGCACTTCATGCGACACGTGGATTCAGAAGTATTTGTCACGGGTTTGCGTCGATTGAACAGCAGGGCGGATTTGGTTTGCCGTTAGATTTGGATATAAGTTTACATGTATTGTTGGAAATGTTTATTAAAGGATTACGTGGAATGAGAGAGTGAATAAGAGGAGAAAAACATGAATTTGTCGCTGAGCATGCTTTTTATATAGTAGGGCTTTGATTTGCTGGAGGGACAATGACAAAAGGATGTGAAGTGAAATGTTTGCAGGACATTTTGGCTTAGCGGCAGTAGTAAAAGCCAAATCACCTAAACTACCACTTTGGGCTCTTATGGTAAGCTCACAATTGTTGGATATCATTTTTTTGCCGCTGTATATTTTAGAAGTAGAGACAATTGAACCTATTAATAGGAATAGTTATGGTGAGGCAATCATTCATGCGGATTACACACATTCTTTAATAGGAGCACTGTTTATTGCTTTTGTTGCAGGAATAGTGGGGAAAAGGTTTTGGGGAAAGCGGAGTGGTTTTGTTATAGGGGCTGTAGTTTTTAGTCATTGGATTTTAGATTTACTTGTGCACCGTGCTGATTTGCCGTTACTTCCGGGCAATTACGGGGATTTACCTATGCTTGGTTTTGGATTGTGGAGATTTCCGGCTATTAGTATCATATTGGAATGTATTCTTATTGCGATAGGAGGTATATTATACTTCCGTTTTATCGTTTCAAGTGCGGGCGCACAAAAGAAGTTTATAGCACGATTAACTGGCGGATTGGTAGTTGGAGTATTAATTCTTTCGTTGCTTATCAGTATAGTGTCTTGAATATGGATAACTGGGAACCTTAGAAGCGATTCTAAGGTTTTTTAGTGCGTATGAGTCCAAAAGATTAGATGAGAAAGAGCCTCTAGTGGTTTAGAGGCTTTTTCTTGTTAAATGATATTATTTTGCAGGTTTGAAAAATGTATATATTGCTAAGAAAAAGCAAACGAAGCCGAATACGAAGGGATCTTGATATGGACTAGGCTCAGAGCCCTTCTGGATTTCTGTAAGGAAGTCATGTGTTTTCATGTTCATTGCTCCTTTAACTAATAAGTTTTATATGATGCGAGGGTTATGGTGAATAGGAAGTGTTTTTTGAAATTTCATATAATAATTATTGCATAGCAATTCTATTCCTAAAACTATAAAATATAAAGTTTTTATAATATGTAAAATTGCATATTATTCTTTTTGTAAAATTTGTTATATTATCTTTATATTTAAATTAAAGGATTTTAATGATATAAATGAGAATAACTGGAGGGATACTGTGAGTAAAACAGTGTTAGAAGCGTATAGTGCAGAAAGAAAAATAGAGAATATAACATATAAAAATCTATTTGTAATGATAGCAATGATTATAGGGATTTCACTCCTAGGAGGATTATTCCTTGGTTTAGCCTTTGGGATTTATGGAGAAGAAGCATTAAGTACTAAATTAGAAGGATATTATTTGCTCTTATTTGATGCATCTGTTGTTGCTATCGTTTTATTAGCTTATAAACCGGTTCTTCATTTTATTAAATCTATTTGGGATTTATCCGTTTTGAAGAGTGGGAAGACATATTTATATCTATTAATTGGTTTTATTATCATTGCAGTATCACAATATTTAATGTTACATGTATTTAGTTTTGAAAGTGCAGTAGAACAAAAGGAACAATTAGGGAGTTTAGGGCTTCAAAATAGCATACAAAGTATTATATATGTGTTAAGTGTTGCTATCATTACACCGGTTAAAGAAGAAATTCTATTTCGAGGTATTTTATATCGATTTTTAGAAAAGAGATATAATTTTTTAGTTAGTATCATGATTTCTTCCTTCGTTTTTGGAATTCTTCATGGAGGTCTTCTAATTACGGCAACGATTATGGGAATGGTATTTGCAATGTTATATAAAAAGACGCAATCTATTATACCTAGTATTATTTTACATATTGTATGGAACTTACTTGTGAGTATAAGTATGATTGTATCTCTATAAAAATAAATACATAACCAGTATAAAAGATGAATGGCTTAGCTATTCATCTTTTATTTTGTATGCACGTGAAAAAGTTAATTTATGTATACAATCAAAAAATAGCTAAATACTAACAGTGAACGAATAAAGAAAGGTAGGAGTATTCTATGCAAAATTTAACAGAGCTTGAAGTAGAAAACTTACGTCATTTAATTGGTGGACACGCAACAATTATTAACAAGTTGGAGCAGTATGCACAGACATGTACAGATCCACAACTGAAACAAATGCTACAAAAAGATGCGCAAGATGCACGAAATACGAAACAACAATTAATGACTTTCTTAGGATAGGAGGAAGCGAAAGATGAATGAAAAAGATATGGTAAATGATTATTTAGCAGGATTAAATGCAAGTTTAACAAGTTATGCAAATTATATTGCTCAGTCTGATAATGAACAGTTACACCAAACGTTAATTCAAATTCGTAATCAAGATGAAATGCGCCAACGTAATATGTATGAGTACGCAAAGCAAAAGAGTTATTACAAACCGGCAGCACCTGCAAATCCGATGATTGTACAACAATTAAAAAGCCAATTAAGTGCGGAATAACAGGAAAAAGAAAACGAGCGAATCTATTCGCTCGTTTTCTTTTTGTATATGTCAATAAATACATAATAAATATTTTTCCAGTTGTAACAAATATGACGAAAATGTAATATAACAATTCACAAAAAGGACAAAACTTTGTTCAATATTTCACAAAGTATCCATGGTTTCTATCGTGGGAACCTCTATAATTAGGAGTGTAAGGAACAAAAGAAATAGATTATATGATCAATTAGGAGAGATTGCTATGAAAAGACATACAAGAAAAATTGCGATTATCGGTACTGGATTAGTTGGATCAAGTTGTGCATATTCCATTGTCAATCAAGGCATTTGCGAAGAGCTATTATTAATTGATATAAATCATGAACGTGCAGTTGGGGAAGCAATGGATTTATCACACTGCATTAACTTTACAAATACAAGAACAAAAGTATATGCAGGAAGCTATGAAGACTGCAAAGATATGGATATTGTTATTATTACAGCAGGACCAGCACCAAAGCCAGGGCAAAGTCGCTTAGATACTTTAGGAGCGAGTGCGAAGATTATGGAAAGTGTTGTTGGTGGCGTAATGGAAAGTGGATTTGACGGTATTTTCTTACTTGCATCGAACCCAGTTGATATTATTACATATCAAGTGTGGAAATTGTCTGGATTACCTAGAAATCGTGTAATCGGTACTGGTACATCACTAGATTCTTCTCGCTTACGAACAATTTTATCTGAAATGTTACATGTAGATCCTCGTAGTATTCACGGGTATTCATTAGGGGAGCATGGTGATTCTCAAATGGTTGCTTGGTCACACGTAACTGTTGGTGGAAAACCAATTCTGCAAATTTTAGAAGAGAAAAAAGATCAATTTGGTGAAATAGATTTAGATGAAATTGTTGAGAAGACTGCAAAAGCTGGATGGGAAATTTATAAACGTAAAGGAACAACTTATTACGGAATCGGAAACTCTCTAGCATATATTGCAAACTCAATCTTTAACGATGATCACCGTGTAATTGCTGTATCAGCCATTTTAGATGGTGAGTATGGTGAATATGATATTTGTACAGGAGTACCAGCTATTATTACTAGAGATGGTATAAGAGAAATTGTAGAACTAAATTTAACAGAGGATGAAGAATCTCGATTCGCAAAATCAAACGATATTTTACGTGATTATATGAAAACAATTGGTTACTAACTTATAGGAGAAGGTGAAACAAATGAAGGAATATATAATGTCTCGTGTATTTAAAGCATCAGCTGGAATCGCACAAGGTATTTTCGTATCCCTTGGAATTGGTTTACTAATCGAAAATATAGGAAGAATTGTTGATATTCCGTTGCTTATTACAATCGGAGTTGTTGCAAAATCACTTATGGCACCAGCCATTGGTGCCGGAATTGCTTTTATGCTTGGTGCAAATGGACTTGTAATTTTCTCGGCTATGGTAGCTGGAGCAATTGGTGCCGGATCCATTTCAATTACTGAAGCAGGTCTAATTATTAAAACAGGTGAGCCAATCGGTGCATTATTAACAGCGACTTTAGCTGTATATATTGGTAAACGTTTAAGTGGAAAAACTGCGTTAGATATGATGCTCGTTCCATTTGCGGAAATATTAGGTTCTGGTTTAGTCGGCATTTGGTTATCTCATAATATTACTCCCGTTTTAAATACAGTTGGAGCATTCATTAAAGATAGTTCAGCTGGTAGCCCGTTCATCGCTTCTATCGTTATTGCAGTCGTTTGGGGACTATTACTTATCTCTCCAGCTTCATCAGCTGCGTTAGCGATTGCACTTAGCTTAGACGGTGTTGCAGGTGGTGCTGCTCTTGCAGGCTGCGTTGCTCAGTTTATCGGATTCTCTGTCATCTCAGCGAAAGAAAATAATTTAGGTGGTATATTAGCTCAAGCTCTGTGTACTCCGAAAGTACAGTTGCCAAATATCACTAAAAATCCAATGATTCTCGTCCCAACTGTCGTCGCCAGTGCAATAGTTGGTCCAGTATCAGCATTAATTTTCCAACTGGAAGCAGGAAAAGAAATTGCAGGTCTTGGATTAAGTTCTCTTATCGCACCAATTAATTTAATTTCCAGCGAAGGATGGGAAGTTGTCCCAGCGATGGTAATCACTTATATCGTCATTCCAGTAGCTGTTTCTTATATACTTTACATTGCTCTTAAAAAAGCAGGTCGTATTCACTCTGGTGATATGACTGTACCGCAATCTTAACTTGAACATCTCCTTTTATATAGAGAAAAGCAGACTGAGAAGCCACAGTCTGCTTTTTACATTTTATAATTCTGTTTTACTGGAACACGTACCGTTTCTTTTGCTAATAACAGCTGAACGCCGAAGTAAAGTATGCTTGCAAGCGTCATTCCAGAAATGGCGTCTACAAAGGCATGTTGCTTCGTAAATAGCGTTGATAAAATAATAAGCGTACCGAAGAAGGTAAGAATGTAATATTCAAAAGCATGTTGTTCTCTACGTCTAAAGGCAGCTAACATAATGATAAAGGTAGTAAGAACGTGAATGCTAGGGAAACAGTTCACCGGTTGATCGATACTATAAATATAGCGGACTAGTTCGGAAAATACGTCGGATCCAACTACTGTTGGACGTGGTACAGTTGTCTGCCAAAAATAATAAATAGAAAAACAAGCAAGTTTTCCAAGAATGATACTACTTAAAGTGACATAATATTGTTTTCGATCTGCAAAGCAGTAATAAATAAGTGCGCCGTATAAGTAAGGAAACCAAAGTAAATAAGGAATAATAAATGCTTTCACAAATGGAATCCAATCATCTACTACAGTTGTGACATCTACTGCGTGTACAGTCGATTTATTTAATACATCGTAAAGGGGACTTACGAGTACGAGTAGAAGTATATAACTTAACGGAAGAAAAGATGAAAGTTTAAATTTCTTCATGATAATCTCCTATGTTTAGTAATGTAAGTAAATTCAATTGATTATAATATAGAAACGTAATTTGGGCTATCGATTTTGCTTACATTTTCTTGAATGAACCTTACGTTTTTGTCACTTGACTGAAAAGAAGGGGAGGGTGCTAAATGAAGCGTTTATCGTATTTCTTAGTTTTTATATTGATATGCCTAGCGAGTGCTGGGTGTGCAAAGGATAAAGAAGGAGAGAAATTAGAATATAACGGAAGAGCACTCGTAATTGGAGTTGTTGGAGAAAAACCGAAAGATACGTTTAGGAATGTAAAGTTTGAGGAAATGAAGTTAGAGGAACTGGAAAAGAAATCTAAGGAAGTAGATGGTTTTCTCATAATGAAAGATCACTTTCAAGAAGCCTCAACAGAGCAATATAAAAATGTATTTTCATCACTAAAGAAACCAGTATTTTTTATCGGTTTACAAGATAAATCATATTCGATTTTTATTACAAAAGGGATAGAGTATAACAGTGCCCGAAAAGATGTAAATGCGATGTATACGCAAGGGTTTGCAAATATTGGAAGTGGTGAAGGGCAACAATGGGCAGTTGGTTTATCGAATGGCGGAAATACTGAAGAAAGCATTCATAATATGTATATCGTCGTATTTCAAACAATTGCAGATTATTTAAGTCGATAATGAAGGAGCCTGTAAACTAGGCTTCTTATTTTTTAAATAAACGTTTGTTTAAGAAGTATGTTCGGTAGGAAGAAACTGATGGAGCTCAGGGGGTGAACAAAGAAAAAAGGGGGATTAATCAAACGTTTGTTTAAGAAGTATGTTCGGTAGGAAGAAACTGATGGAGCTCAGGGGGAACAAGGAAAAATAGGAATGTAATCAAACGTTTGTTTAAGAAGTATGTTCGGTAGGAAGAAAGCGATACAGCTCAAGGGTTAACAAAGAAAAAAGGGGAGTTAATCAAACGTTTGTTTAAGATATATGTTCGGCGAGTGATAAGAGAAGAATCTAAAAAAATTTATATAGTTATTTTTTCTTAACAAATGGCGGAAAAATAAGAAAAATTTGCAGGATTATTAAAAATTATCACGAAATAAGTAAAAGTTTAGCGAATAATCGTTTGAAATAATAAAACGTTTTCTATATGATAAAGGTAAAGGTTAGTAAAAAAGTAGGTGAATTTATGACAGTAACATTTTATTCATATCCAAAGTGTGGCACATGTCAAAAAGCAAAGAAATGGTTTGAGGCAAACGATGTAGCATATGAGATGATTCATATTGTTGAAAATCCACCATCAAAAGAAGATTTACGTAATTTACATGAAAAAAGTGAATTACCATTAAAAAAATTCTTTAATACAAGTGGAATGCGTTACCGTGAACTTGGTCTGAAAGATAAGTTAAAAGATGCAAGTGAAGACGAAATGTACGAGCTTTTAGCATCTGATGGCATGTTGATTAAACGTCCAATTGTAACAGATGGAACGAAGGTAACACTTGGTTTTAACGAAGAGCAGTTTGAAAGTGTGTGGAAAAAGTACCAATAAGGTATTTTTACATAATTAATACATTCACTGGAGGTACAGTCATGAGCATTCCAAATAATTTACGTTACTCTGAAGAACACGAATGGGTAAAAACTGAAGGTAATGAAGTTGTTATCGGTATTACTCACTTTGCACAAAGTGAGCTAGGCGATATCGTATTCGTTGAACTTCCAGAAGTAGGTGCAACAATCGAAGCTGACGAGCCATTCGGAAGCGTAGAATCTGTTAAAACAGTTTCTGAATTATACGCACCTGTAAGCGGTAAAGTTGTAGCAGTAAACGAAGAATTAAGTGACCAACCAGAACTTGTTAACGAATCTCCATACGAGGGTGCATGGATGGTTAAAGTTGAACTTTCTGATGCAAGCCAAGTTGAGAAGTTATTAACTGCTGAAAAATATGCAGAAATGACAAACCAAGACTAATTATAGTCGACTGAAGGACAGCCTTTGTGCTGTCCTTTTTTATTTTATGTAAAATAATGAACGTAGAATCATATACTAATTATCGTGTGGGAGAACGTTTTTTGGAAAAACTTTTTTGTTTTAAGCTTTATATAGTTCTAGCTGTTTTCGCTTCTTCTTGCAAGGCAAAAAGCGCCTTTACGTCAGAAGCTCCATCCCCCTCGCAATCTGAACGAGCCGCTTGCGCTTTTCTTTTGCAAAAATAAACAGGAAACAACATGAAAATAACGAATATACTATATACTAAGTTAAAGGTTGTATAGTATATGGTGATCGGGTGATGACATATGGTTTATGTAGAAAAAGTCATTATTGTAGAAGGTACATCAGATAGAAGAAAGATTGAATCTATTATTCGGGAACCGGTGGAAATTGTTTGTACAAATGGTACAATTGGTTTGTCGAAAATGGATGAGCTCGTTGATCAGTTTTTTGATAAGGAAGTGTATGTACTAGTGGATGCTGATGATGCTGGAGAAAAGTTAAGGAAACAATTTCGAAAAGAATTCCCGCAAGCAGAGCATATTTATATTGATCGCTCGTACCGAGAAGTGGCAACTGCGCCATCTTCACACTTAGCAAATGTATTATGGGGAGCTGACATTGACGTTTATACAGAATATTTACGGTAAGGAATGATAGAAGTGATTGACTGGACAGGAGCCGAAGCTATAGCTCTAATAGAGAATGAAGAAAAAACAGTGTTATATGTATATACTCCAATGTGTGGAACATGCCAATTAGCAAAAAAGATGTTAACTGTCGTTGAGATGACAATTGAAGGTTTGAAAATTGGAATGTTAGATTTAAATTATGCTCCGCATTTCGCGAAAGAGTATGGGATCGAAAGTGTACCTTGTTTACTTGTTTTTGAAAATGGGACACTGATGAAGAAGATATACGCATTTCATTCGGTTGAATATTTATATACGGAATTAAAGTAGGCGGCAAAGTTTTTGCCGCCTCGACATATTTCTCGGGAAATATGTCGAGATGCAGGGTGGTTACAGTATTTGTCGAGCGAAAATAACAGGATTGCTCTTTAGTGAGAGGGAATGGTATGTGTAATAGAAAGTGATATGAAGGATGTGATTTAGAGTGAAATTATATTCTTTGCTGCAATCATTTGTAAATTACGCTAATGGTCAATATCATTTAGAACCGCTTTTAAGACAAGGAGAAAAAACTGTTAATTTCCGCTTTGGAGATGAAAGTTGTTCGTTACAAATTTCAAGAGATTATATAGAGCTGTTGAAAGAAGAAAGAGGAACAGAGCAAATTGTGTGTGTAGATGAAGAAGATGTAAAAGAATTGGTGAACGGCAATGTACGATTGCAAATGTTAATGAACGATGGACGTGTACAATATTCGGGAACGTATCGAACGATGCTATTAGTTGAATCGATGTTTCATATATGTAAACCGATGTCAGTAGGTGCTTAAAATTCTGAAGTTTCATTTTTTGCGAAAATTTCTGTTGACATGGTGTGTGGATATTGATACAATTCAATTCATAAAATATAGATAATTTCATAAATTACAAATCAGACGAAAATGTAATCTGATTTCTCTTATCAAGAGAGGTGGAGGGACTGTGCCCTGTGAAGCCCGGCAACCGTCAACTTTATGTTGAAATGGTGCCAATTCCTGCAAAGCAAATGCTTTGAGAGATGAGAGAGAGGGATAATGTTGTTATATACGCACATAAACCTTTCTGCTTCTCTAAAGCGGAAAGGTTTTTTTGTTGTTTGAATGTGGAGGACATTCAAATAATGAAAGTAATGATAATGGTGGACTACACGCATTAAACATAAAAAATTGCGGAGTCGATCCAAACAAAAAAGGGGTGATACACCATGATTCTATTAGAGAATGTAAAGAAAATATATAAAGCAAAAAGCGGTGATGTCACTGCTGTAGATAATGCCAATTTAAAAATAGAGAAAGGTGAGATATTTGGTGTTATCGGATATAGTGGCGCTGGAAAAAGTTCTTTAATTCGATTATTCAATCAGTTGGAGAAACCAACTTCAGGCCAAATTACAATTGCAAATCGCGTGATTTCAGCGATTACAGGAAGCGAACTTCGTAAGGCAAGGCAAGAAATCGGAATGATTTTTCAACACTTCAACTTACTTTGGTCACGAACTGTACGTGAAAATATTGAGTTCCCACTTGAAATTGCAGGTGTTGATAAGGCGAAGAGAAGAAAACGCGTGGATGAGTTAATCCATCTTGTTGGATTAGAAGGAAGAGGAGACGCGTACCCATCTCAGCTGAGCGGAGGACAAAAGCAACGTGTTGGTATTGCGAGAGCGTTAGCTAACAATCCGCAAGTACTTTTATGTGATGAAGCAACGTCAGCTCTTGATCCAGAAACGACAGATCAAATTTTAGATCTATTATTAGATATTAATAAACGTCTCGGTTTAACGATTGTACTCATTACACATGAGATGCACGTAATTCGAAAGATTTGTAATCGTGTTGCAGTAATGGAAAAAGGGAAGATTGTAGAAACAGGTCCAGTACTTGATGTGTTCCGTAATCCGCAGCAAGACATTACGAAACGATTTGTACAGCAGTTAACGGATTCTGAAGATACAAATGAAACGATTGAAAGTTTAATTGAAAAATATCCAGATGGAAAAGTAGTTCGTTTGCAGTTTATCGGTGAAGCGGTAGAAAGACCAGTACTTCAAAGATTAATGCAACGCAGTGATATAGAAGTTAGCATTTTGCAAGGAAATATCGCACAAACGAATAACGGCTCTTACGGTAGTTTAGTTGTTCATTTAAATGGTGAGGAAACAGCGATTCAGCAAGCAATAGAGGGAATACATCAAGATCAAGTAGAGCTGGAGGTGATTGCACATGGATAAGTTACTCACAAATGTTGATTGGAATCAAATGTTGGAAGCAACTGGTGAAACGTTATATATGACGGCAATCGCCGCTCTTGCCACATTTGTTTTAGGACTCATTTTAGGATTGTTACTCTTTATGACAGCGAAAGATAATTTATGGGAAAACAAAGCGGTTAACACAGCGATTGGAGCTTTCGTAAACATTTTCCGCTCGATACCGTTCATTATTTTAATCATTTTATTAATTCCATTCACAAAGATTTTGCTTGGAACAATTCTTGGAGCGAGTGCAGCACTTCCAGCTTTAATTATTGGAGCGGCACCATTTTATGCAAGAATGGTTGAAATTGCACTTCGCGAAATTGATAAAGGTGTAATTGAAGCTTCAAAAGCGATGGGAGCAAAAACAAGCACAATTATTTTGAAAGTGTTAATTCCAGAATCGTTACCAGCGTTAGTATCTGGTATTACGGTTACGACAATTGCTTTAGTGGGCTATACAGCAATGGCGGGAGTTGTTGGTGCTGGTGGTCTTGGAACACTTGCTTATTTAGAAGGATTCCAACGAGGAAATAACGACGTAACAATCGTTGCGACAATTTGTGTATTATTAGTTGTATTTTTCATTCAGTGGATTGGTGATCGTGTAACGACTCGAATAGATAAACGATAATAAAAAACGGGAGGATGTTTCAAATGAAAAAACTATTACTGACAGCACTGATTTCAACTTCAATTTTTGGGTTAGCTGCTTGTGGCGGGAAAGATAAAGATGAAAAGAAACTAGTTGTGGGGGCTTCTAACGTGCCGCATGCGGTTATTTTAGAAAAGGCTAAACCTTTATTAGAGAAAAAAGGAATTGAGTTAGAAGTGAAAAAATTCCAAGACTACGTATTACCAAATAAATCGTTAGCGGATAAGGATTTAGATGCAAACTACTTCCAGCACATTCCGTATTTAGAAAAAGAAATGAAAGATAAAAAATATGATTTTGAAGTAGCAGGAAAGATTCATTTAGAACCGATTGGTGTATATTCTCAAAAATATAAGAGCTTAAAAGAACTTCCAGATGGAGCGACAATTATTATGAGTAATTCAGTTGCTGACCATGGACGTGGTCTAGCAATTTTACAAAAAGAAGGTATTTTAAAAATTAAAGACGGGGTAGATCCAGTTAAAGCAACTCCAAAAGATATTGCGGATAACCCGAAAAACTTGAAATTCAAAACAGATATTGAGCCTGGTTTATTGCCACAAGTGTATAACAATAAAGAAGGCGACGCGGTTCTAATTAACTCGAACTATGCAATTGATGCGAAGTTAAACCCAGAAAAAGATGCAATTGCAATTGAAAGTAATGATTCACCATACGCAAACGTAGTAGCTGTTCGTAAAGGTGATAAAGATAAGAAAGAGATTAAAGCTCTTGTAGAAGTATTACATTCTAAAGAAATCGAAGACTTCATTAATAAAGAATATAAAGGGGCAGTTGTTCCTGTAAAAGAATAATTGCTGTAAAAGGGCTGGTGTATGCCAGCCTTTTTTATAACTACATAATTATACGGGAGAAGGGGACATCATATGAAAAAGATTCTATTGTCAGTTGTTACAGCGCTGTCTGTATTTACATTAGCTGCTTGCGGAGGAAAAGAGGAGAATAAGCTTGTTGTGGGAGCTTCTAACGTACCGCACGCTGTTATTTTAGAAAAGGCACAGCCGATATTAGAGAAAAAGGGTATTAAATTAGAAATTAAAAAATTCCAAGATTATGTGCTGCCGAATAAAGCGTTAGCGGATAAGGAAATTGATGCAAACTACTTCCAGCACATTCCTTACTTAGATAAAGAAATTCAAGAAAAAGGATATAAAATTGTAAACGCAGGAAAAATTCATTTAGAGCCAATGGGCATTTATTCTAAGAAATATAAAAGCTTAAAAGACTTACCAGATGGCGGGACAGTGATTATGAGTAATAACGTAGCGGAGCGTGGCCGTATGCTAGCGCTGTTACAAAAAGGTGGCGTTATTAAATTAAAAGATGGAGTAGATGTTGTGAAAGCAACAGTAAAAGATGTTGTAGAAAATCCGAAAAACTTAAAGTTTAAAACAGATGTAGAGCCTGGTCTTTCACCGAAGTTATATGAAAATAATGAAGGTGATGCATTATTTATTAATTCAAACTATGCAATTGATGCAAAATTAAATCCAACAAAGGATGCGATTGCGATTGAAGGATCAGACTCTCCGTATGCAAATATTATTGCAGTTCGTAAAGGTGACGAGAAGAAAAAAGAAATTAAGGAGCTAGTAGAAGTACTGCATTCAAAAGAAATTCAAGATTTTATTAATAAAGAATATAAAGGTGCTGTACTTCCGGTAAGTGAATAAATATAAGGAAAGGGCTGGAAATTTACCAGTCCTTTTTTCTTTATATAAATAAGAAGAAAGGTGTATCATATAAGGATGCAAGTGAAATACTTATATACATTTGTGAAAAAATTGTTACTTTTTTTCATCGTTTGCGATATCATTTTATTTGATATAAAATTAGAATGAGAATAAAATGAGAATATGAACGTTTTAGGAATTTTTAAAATGTATATATAGGATTAATGGAGGTATTGAGATGGCTGGTTCTACATTAACGGTTAAAGACTTACACGTATCAATTGATGGCAAAGAAATTTTAAAAGGTGTAAACCTTGAAGTAAAAGGTGGAGAAATCCACGCAATTATGGGACCTAACGGAACAGGTAAATCAACTTTATCTTCTGCAATTATGGGTCACCCAAAATATGAAGTAACAGAAGGTAGCATCATCATCGACGGTGAAGATGTATTAGAAATGGAAGTAGACGAGCGCGCGCAAGCAGGTCTATTCCTAGCAATGCAATATCCAAGTGAAATTAGCGGAGTAACAAACGCTGACTTCTTACGTTCTGCAATTAACGCACGTCGTGAAGAAGGCGATGAAATTTCTCTTATGAAATTTATCCGTAAATTAGATAAAAACATGGAATTCCTAGAAATGGATCCAGAAATGGCACAACGTTACTTAAACGAAGGTTTCTCTGGCGGTGAGAAAAAACGTAACGAAATTCTTCAATTAATGATGATTGAGCCAAAAATCGCAATCTTAGACGAAATTGACTCAGGTCTTGATATCGATGCATTAAAAGTTGTATCTAAAGGTATTAACGAAATGCGCGGCGAAGACTTCGGTTGCCTAATGATTACGCATTACCAACGTTTATTAAACTACATCACTCCAGACTTCGTTCACGTTATGATGAACGGTCGTATCGTTAAATCTGGTGGCCCTGAGCTTGCACAACGTCTAGAAGCTGAAGGTTACGACTGGATTAAAAAAGAATTAGGTATTGAAGACGAAACAACAGAGCAAGAAGCGTAAGAGAGGAGCATAAACATGACAATCGGTACATTACCTTTCGATCAAGAAACAATCCGTCAACGCGCAAGCGAAGTAAACGAAGCAGCTTGGTTGACTGAGTTCCGCTTACAAGCTCTTGCACAAGCAACTGAACTTCCAATGCCAACTCCTGATAAAACGAAAATTGACAAATGGGACTTTATCGGAAAAGGCGACGCTGCTAAGCAAGAGCCTGTAAGTTCTTTAACAGAGCTTCCAGAAGCAGTGAAAAACTTAATCGATGAAAATAACAGCGTATTAGTGCAACGTACTGGTACAACTGCATTCGTTTCTTTAGCAGACGAAGCAAAAGAAAAAGGTGTTATTTTCACAGACATCGTAACAGCTGCAACAGAGCATGCTGAACTAGTACAAAAGTACTTAATGAAAGACGGCGTGAAGGTAGACGAGCATCGTCTAACTGCACTTCATGCTGCATTAATCAACGGTGGTGCATTCGTATATGTTCCGAAAAACGTTGTTCTTGAAACTCCACTTCAAGCTGTATTCTTAGTAGACGGCGAAGAAGCTAACGTATATAACCACGTATTATTCGTAGCTGATGCGAACAGTACTGCAACTTATGTAGAAAACTACGTTGCAAATGAAAATGCTAAAGGTATTGCAAATATCGTAGCAGAAGTAATCGTGGAACAAGGCGCACAAGTGAAATTCGGTGCGGTTGATTTATTAGCAAAAGACGTAACAACTTACGTTAACCGCCGCGGTATTGTTGGACGCGACGGCCGCGTTGATTGGGCTCTAGGCCTTATGAATGACGGAAACACAATTTCAGAGAACGTTACAAACTTAATGGGCGACGGTTCATATGCTGATACGAAAACAGTAACAATTGGCCGTGGTAACCAAACACAAAACTTTACAACTAAAGTTGTTCACTTCGGTAAACATTCTGAAGGTTGGATTTTAAAACACGGTGTACAGAAAGATAGTGCAACATCTATCTTTAACGGAATTGGTAAGATTGAACACGGTGCATCTAAGTCAAATGCACAACAATCTTCTCGCGTTCTTATGTTAGATGAGAAAGCACGCGGTGATGCAAACCCAATTCTTTTAATTGACGAAGATGATGTTATGGCAGGTCACGCAGCTTCAGTAGGTCGCGTAGATCCAACTCAACTATACTACTTAATGAGCCGTGGTATTCCAAAACGCGAAGCAGAACGTTTAGTCATCCATGGATTCTTAGCACCTGTAGTTAATGAGCTTCCAATTGAAGGAGTAAAAGCACAGCTTGTTGAGGTAATTGAAAGGAAAGTTCGCTAATGAATATTCATGAAATACGCAAACAGTTTCCAATTCTTGATCAAAAAGTGAACGGCAAACAACTTGTTTATTTCGATAGTGCAGCAACTTCTCAAAAACCAATTCAAGTCATTGAAACGTTAGAACGTTACTATAAAGAATACAATTCTAACGTGCATCGCGGTGTTCATACGCTCGGTACGAAAGCTACCGACGCGTATGAAGGTGCACGGGAGAAAGTTCGCAAGTTTATTAATGCGAAATCAATGGAAGAGATTATTTTCACGCGCGGAACGACAACTGCATTAAATACAGTAGCGGCTAGCTATGGTCTTGAAAATGTAAAAGAAGGCGATGAAATCGTTATTTCTTACATGGAGCACCATAGTAACATCATTCCGTGGCAACAAGTTGCGAAGAAAACTGGTGCAACTTTAAAATATCTTCCGCTTCAACCAGATGGGACAATTTCAATAGAAGATGCTCGTCAAACAATTACACCGAATACAAAAATCGTTTCTATCATGTATGTTTCTAATGTACTTGGAACGATTAACCCTGTAAAAGAAATCGGAGCAATCGCACATGAGAATGGCGCAATTATGGTCGTTGACGGTGCACAAAGTACACCTCATATGAAAGTAGATGTACAAGATTTAAACTGTGATTTCTACGCATTATCTGCTCATAAGATGTGCGGACCTACAGGTATCGGCGTATTATATGGTAAGAAAGAATTGCTAAACAATATGGAGCCAATTGAATTTGGCGGTGAAATGATTGATTTCGTAGATTTACAAGAATCTACTTGGAAAGAGCTTCCGTGGAAGTTTGAAGCAGGTACACCGATTATCGGTAATGCAATCGGACTTGGTGCGGCAATTGATTTTCTAGAAGAAATCGGTCTTGATAATATTGAAAAGCATGAGCATGAATTAGCGCAATACGCTTTAGAAAGACTATCAGAAGTAGATGGCGTTACAATTTATGGTCCAAAGCATCGCGCTGGTCTTGTTACATTTAATATTGAAGACGTACATCCTCACGATGTAGCGACAGTATTAGATGTAGAAGGCATTGCAGTTCGCGCAGGACACCACTGTGCACAACCGCTTATGAAGTGGCTGAAAGCTTCTTCAACAGCACGTGCGAGCTTCTATTTATATAATACAAAAGAAGAAATTGATACATTTGTTGAATCGCTAATCAAGACAAAGGAGTATTTCACAAATGTCATTTAATAATTTAGATACGTTATATCGTCAAGTTATTATGGATCATTACAAAAATCCTCGTAACCATGGCGTGCTAGAAGATAGTGTTACAGTTAACTTGAACAATCCAACTTGCGGCGATCGTATTCAACTTACGATGAAAGTAGAAGAAGGTATTGTGCAAGAAGCGAAGTTTGAAGGAGAAGGATGTTCTATCTCAATGTCTTCAGCTTCCATGATGACACAAGCAGTAAAAGGTAAGAAAATTGAAGAGGCGCTTCAGCTTTCTAAAATTTTCTCTGACATGATGCTAGGAAAAGAGTACGATGACAGCATCGATTTAGGAGATATTGAAGCATTACAAGGCGTATGCAAGTTCCCTGCACGTATTAAATGTGCAACATTAGCGTGGAAAGCGTTAGAAAAGGGCTTAAACGAAGATAAGTAATGTTAAAGGTTCCTAAAAACGAGGTTATCTAAGGAGGGACACACCAACATGGCGAAGCAACTGCCAGATATCGGCGATTATAAATATGGTTTCAAAGACAAAGACGTTTCGATTTTCCGTGCTGGACGCGGTTTAACAAAAGAGATCGTTGAAGAGATTTCACGTATGAAAGAAGAACCACAGTGGATGTTAGACTTCCGTTTAAAATCACTGGATAAGTTCTATGAAATGCCAATGCCACAATGGGGCGGCGACTTAAACGACTTAGATTTCGATGAAATTACGTACTACGTAAAACCATCTGAGAAATCTGAGAAGTCTTGGGATGAAGTACCTGATGAAATTAAAGCGACATTTGATAAATTAGGTATTCCAGAAGCTGAGCAAAAATATTTAGCTGGTGTATCTGCACAGTACGAATCTGAAGTTGTATACCACAACATGAAAGAAGACCTAGAAGCTCTAGGAATCGTCTTTAAAGATACAGATAGCGCATTAAAAGAGAACGAAGATATTTTCCGTGAGCATTTCGGAAAAGTAATCCCACCAACAGACAACAAATTCGCAGCATTAAACTCTGCAGTTTGGTCTGGTGGATCATTCATCTACGTTCCAAAAGGTGTGAAAGTTGATACACCACTTCAAGCGTATTTCCGTATTAACTCTGAAAATATGGGACAATTCGAGCGTACGCTTATCATCGTAGACGAAGGCGCACACGTACACTACGTAGAAGGTTGTACAGCACCTGTTTACACGACTAACTCACTTCACAGTGCGGTAGTAGAAATCATCATTAAGAAAGATGCATATTGCCGTTATACAACAATCCAAAACTGGGCGAACAACGTATACAACCTAGTTACAAAACGTGCGGTTTGTGAAGAAAACGCAACGATGGAATGGATTGACGGTAACATCGGATCTAAATTAACGATGAAATACCCAGCAGTTATCTTAAAAGGCGAAGGCGCTCGTGGTTTAACATTATCTATCGCGATTGCTGGTAAAGGCCAACACCAAGATGCTGGTGCAAAAATGATTCACTTAGCACCAAACACGTCTTCAACAATCGTTTCTAAATCGATTGCGAAGCATGGTGGTAAAGTAACTTACCGTGGTATCGTACACTTCGGACCAAAAGCGAAAAACTCTCGCTCTAACATCGAATGTGACACGTTAATCATGGATAATCAATCTACATCTGATACAATTCCTTACAACGAAATCAAAAACGATTACGTTTCACTTGAGCACGAAGCGAAAGTATCGAAAGTATCAGAAGAACAATTATTCTACCTAATGAGCCGCGGTATTTCTGAGCAAGAAGCTACAGAAATGATCGTAATGGGCTTCATCGAGCCATTCACTCGCGAACTTCCAATGGAATACGCAGTTGAAATGAACCGCCTAATCAAGTTTGAGATGGAAGGTTCTATCGGTTAATATATGTATGAAGAAAGCGCCCTGCTGTGCAGGGCGCTTTTTTTATTGTGTGAGCTTGGCTTGGGGTGGGGTTAGCCGAGATACCCAGGTGGGTTTCTGGCTAAATATATCGACGATAACTCCGAATATATCGGCGATTCGACAAGGGATATCGACTTATCAACAAATTACGACAGGAAGAACAGGTCGTATACCCCGAACCTAAATCGTATCCACCTTATCCACAGATTTAACACGTTCCAAAATATACTTTATCCCAACAAAAGAACCGTACCCAATTAAAGCTCCTAGCATATTGAGTATGATGTCATCAATATCGAAAACACCAGTAAAGGTAAGGAGTTGTAACGATTCAATTAATAAAATGAACTTAATAAAAATTTTGGATGCCATTTTTACATTGTTAATTTGTTTAAATAATAAAGGTAGCAGGAATCCGAATGGGATGAATATGATGACGTTTCCTAATGTGTTCATAAGTACGATTTCTATATTATAAGGATCTAGTAAATGAGTAGGATCGAATCCACTTAAATAGTTGATTGTACTTCTGAAAGGAATTAAGTTTATTAACCCACCGTGTATAGCATGCCAGTCACCTGTTTCAAAGAAGTACTTCAGATTACCAAAGTAAAAGGCTGACCTCCCGAGCAATAGTTTAAATAACAAAACAAACGAATACGGTAAAAACAATCCCCAGCCAATCCACTGTACATATTTTTGTGTAGAAGATTGCATCGCTTTTTCAATTTCAGTTCCTAAAGTAGAGGCTTCTCCAAAGTTTTGAATGGCTAATGCAGTAGCTTCTTTTTCAGATTTTCCTTGATCGAGAAATTCTTGTTTTAAGCTTATGAGATGATCATAAATTTCGAAGTATAGTTCGCTTTTATCAGATTGGGATAGGTTTGTTTTTTGAACGATACTCTTTATATATTCTTCAATCGTCATTAATTTAAAGCTCCTTTCTGACAAGTTTTAATAAGAGCTGTAACTGAATCCCACGCTGTTAGTTTTTCTTCTAAAATTTTCTTTCCGTTCGTAGTAATGCGATAAAATTTTCGTTTCATACCCGTTTCAGATTCACCCCAGTAGGAATTTATTAAATCCTTTTGTTCCAGACGTTTGAGTGCTGGATAGAGTGTACCTTGGCTCATTGTGTATAAATCATTGCTGTTTTCTTTTAGCTTTTGAATAATTTCATATCCGTACGTATCGTGCTGTTTAATGATGGAGAGAAGTAAAATATCAATACTTCCTTTTAATATCTCTTTATCCATTTTATGGTTCACCACCTTATAATGAGATTGTAATACGACATATGTCGTGTTACAAGGTATATGTGCATGAGTATACCCCTGCTAGTATACATTTCAATATATCAGCGATTTTTCAAATATATCGACGATTATTTCAATATATCAGCGATTATTTCAATATATCGACGATTCGACAAGGAATATCGACTTATCAACAAATTACGACATAGCAGAGCGGGCGTATACCCCTCAATATTTAGATGATATGCATGAAGTGGCCGAATGGAAGTAGTTGAGGCTAAGATATTGACAAACCCCCACAAGGAACCCCCACAAGGACCCACACAAGGAAATCCACCAAACACCTCGTAAAACCACTCAACAAACTTTCTGACAAATCCCCCCTCCGTTCTCTCAACGAATCCAACAACTAAAAAAGAAAGTTTTTCATATAAAAAGGGCAATCTTTTGCTTTTTCTCACAATGCGAGTACAATGTAAAATAGCAAGAAAAGACGAAAAGTATTTACAGGATTATTGCGTACGCATAGCGTAAATGGCAGTAAGGAACTGAGAGGAGGTTTTTTCTCTGAATATAAATAAAGAAACAATTATCCACCTTTATCATACAAACGATATACATAGTCATTTTGAGAATTGGCCGCAAATTTCTCGGTTTGTACAAGGAGAGAAAAAGCGAAGACAGGAAGCGGGAGAGACCGTTTTGACTGTAGATATCGGCGATCATGTGGATCGTTTTCATAGTATTTCGGAAGCGACGAATGGGCTTGGCAATACGAAGCTTTTAAATGAGGCGTTATATGATTATGTAACGATCGGAAACAATGAAGGAATTACGTTAGCGAAGGAGCATTTGAATCGTCTATATGATGACGCTGGATTTGAGGTGCTTGTCGCGAATTTATTTGAAAAAGAAGGGGTACGTCCAGAGTGGGCAAAGCCTTATAAATTACATACAACGACAGATGGGATTACGATTGCTTTTATCGGATTAACGGTTGCGTATCCAGAGTTTTATCAAATGTTAGATTGGCATATTGAAGATCCAATCGAGCATTTAGAGTCTATTTTAGAAGAAGTGAGAGATGAGGCTCATATAACGGTTGTCCTTTCTCACCTTGGAAAAAGCATGGATGAGCATATGGCGGAGCATTATGATATAGATGTTATTTTAGGGGCACATACGCATCATTTATTTGAGCGTGGTGTTCTTATGAATAATACGTTACTATGCTGTTGTGAGAAGTGGGGACGTTACGTTGGGCACGTTCAACTTACTGTGGATAAAGAGACGAAGAAGTTGTTGAAAAAGGATGGTAGAGCGATTAAGACTGAACGTTTAGGTGCTTATAGCAAACCGTTATCCACAATTGAAGCGCTGCAGGAAGAAAGTGAACATATTATGGAAGAGCCTGTCGTTCATTTAAAGGAATCATTACCGGTTAATTGGTTTCATGAGACAGCATTTTCGCACATGTTAGCAAATGCGCTGAAAAACTGGTGTGGTGCAGAGATTGGCATGGTGAACGCTGGTGTACTTCTTGAAGGATTAGAAGAAGGAGTTGTGACGCGCGGAGATCTTCACAGAATTTGTCCACATCCCATTAATCCATGTTTATTGAAAGTGCCGGGGAAAACGTTACGAGAAGTGATCTTGAAAGCACGCCGCCCGAATATGGAGAACCTTGAGGTAAAAGGATTCGGATTCCGCGGGAAGGTAATGGGAAAAATGATTTACGCTGGTGTAGAAGTCATTCCAGATACGATTCCCGGGAATAAAATTTTACTCGAAGATGTATTAATTAACGGAGAATCGCTTGAGTTAGATCGTATATATACAGTGGGAACGATCGATATGTTCACATTTGGATACTTATACCCAGAGCTATCCACACTTTCTGACAAACAATATTATATGCCAGAACTACTTAGAGATGTGTTAGCAGACATGTTAATAACTTATACATCTTCCGTCAAACTATAGGCTAGTTAACTTGTAACACTCATTTTTCTCTTGTCATACAGATAAGAAAGAGAGGAGTGTGAACTATGGTTAATGTAGAGCCAATTATAATCGATAATTATACGTTTATTGCGGTTAGCGTCAAACTTCCAAAGACAAATTTGCTAGCTGTAATGAGCGATAAAGGATATATTATGTGCGGTGCATTAGATGTAGGTCTTTTAAATGAGAAGTTAGGGGATCGAGGTATTATTGCTGGCCGCGCGGTTGGTGTAAGAACGATTGAACAACTTCTTGAAGCGCCGCTAGAATCAGTAACGATTGAAGCCGAAGCTTTAGGTATTACGGCTGGTACAATCGGAAAAGAAGCATTATTAAAAATGAGATAAGCATATATCGTCCCTCCTTCTTGCATAGAAATGATATAAGAAGGAGGGTTTTGTATGAGTATATTTCGTTCGAAAAATTCGCGGTTTCGAAGGGGACCTATTTCCTTTCGGCATATACTGCTTATGTCGTTTATTCTTTTTGTCATATTACTCGTGCAAGGATTATGGATTGTGAATAGCAGCATTCAGCCGACATTAATGAAATATGGAGAAGTAGAGACACATAAAATGGCGACAGCGGTTATGACGAAGGCGGTAAAAGATAGGATCGATGAGGGATTCGATGTCGATTCATTAATGAAAGTACAAAATGATAAAAACGGGAAAGTATCCACAATTAATTTAAATACGAAGCAAGTAAATGAAATCGTAACGTCAACGACCACATACATAGAAAAATATTTACAGCAAGTAGAACAAGGGAATTTGAAGGGGCTAGGTATTTCTGAAAAAAATGGGGCAACGATGGCAGTTCCGTTTGGGCGTGTAACAAATAATGCACTTCTTGGAAATATCGGACCCGACATTCCAATTGATTTCACAACGATTGGTCATGTAAATACGGATATTAAACAAAAAATTGAGCCGCACGGAATCAATACGACAGCGATTCAAATTATTATGGAGATGGAAGTGACGTTGCAAGTCATTATTCCATTTCATACGAAAGAAATAAAAGTAAAACAAGATGTTCCGATTGCGACGCGTATCGTTCAAGGGGAAGTGCCTACGTATTATGGAAGCGGAAGTGTTGTTGTACCTGATAAAAAGAAAACGGATAGTTAGTCGAATATAAAAAATAACCGTAGCAATGTGCTACGGTTATCGTTTTGTATTCGTGCGTTCTTTTCGCTCCCAAAGACTTAAATGCATGTATGGATCGAAAGCCCATTCTGTATAACCATTGTCTTTATACATACCGAAATGTAGGTGGGGCGGGAATTTTCCAGCTGTGCCGGGAGGTCCGTAACCGGTGCTACCAACAAATCCGATTACTTTTCCAGGCTCGACAATTTGCCCAAGCTGTATTTCTTTTGAGAATCCGCCTAAATGAGCGTAATAATGGTAATTATTATGAAGGTCGCGAATGCCGATGCGCCATCCGCCAAGGCGGTTCCAGCCTTTTGTTTCAATAATGCCATAGCAAGTGGATCTTACTGGTACGCCATAGCCTGCAAAAATATCAGTTCCTTCATGAACTCTTCTTCCTCCAAAGCTTCTTCCAGCGCCGAATGTACTACGGTAGCTATGGTCACTGCGAATAGGGAGAGGAAACGCATTTCCTTCTAAATTAATACGTCCATAATGCTTATAAATTTGGGCGTATTCGGTAATTAATTCAACTGTTTTCGCACGTCTATAATATTCCCAGAGCATGATTTTAATACGTTCTTCTGACGTTCCTTGTTTCTTTAAAATCGTTGCTGCTGTATGCAAAAGATCACGGTCGTTATTTGCATTTGCAAATCCATCTTTGTCACCATCTAAACCTAACCCGCCAAATAGAGCAATTGTATGGGGGAGAGTGTCGTTACCATTAACAGGTCCAGCCCATATTTCTGGTTTGAAATAAAGGGAAATGATGGCATCTGGTTTTTTCGGAATATCTTTTCTTACGCTCCGTATATTTCTTTCGTATTGATCCATTGCAGCTAAGTAATACCACGGAATGCCTGAAGATTGCTCGGTTTCTTTATATAGTGCCATGCGCTTTTCGTATATGCTTTGCTGATTATCTTCACCGTAAGCGATGTTCTGGTGGAGAAGAAAGCAAATCGAAAGCAAAAGAGAAATTTTTCGAAGCATGAAATAGACTCCTTTCACATCATCACTCTTTTTAGTGTGGGATATACGGAGTATTTCATTATAGGGAACGATTGGAAAAAATCTTAGAATCTTCATTTGAGCAAATCGCTTTCATACGTTAGAATAGATATGTTACATTGAAAGAAGCGAACACGGTAAACTATTTCATATTGTGCGGAGTTGATAACCATGACAAAACAAACAGAATATAAGCGCAAGCCCGAATGGTTGAAAATTAAGTTAAACACGAATGAAAACTATACAGGCTTAAAGAAAATGATGCGTTCTAAAAATCTTCATACAGTTTGTGAGGAAGCAAAATGTCCGAATATTCATGAATGCTGGGCTGTAAGAAAAACAGCAACATTTATGATTTTAGGTGCGGTTTGTACACGTGCTTGTCGTTTTTGTGCGGTTAAAACAGGCTTACCAACTGAGCTTGATTTACAAGAGCCAGAACGCGTAGCAGATTCTGTAGTACAAATGGGCTTAAAGCACGTTGTTATAACAGCGGTTGCACGTGATGATTTAAAAGATGGTGGAGCAGCTGTTTTTGCTGAAACAGTACGCGCTGTACGTCGTAAAAATCCATTTACGTCAATCGAAGTATTACCATCTGATATGGGTGGAGTAGAAGAAAACTTAAAAATGTTAATGGATGCAAAACCAGATATTTTAAACCATAACATTGAAACAGTACGTCGATTATCTGACCGAGTTCGCGCTAGAGCAAAATATGATCGTTCATTAGAGTTTTTACGTCGAGCAAAAGAAATGCAGCCTGATATTCCAACTAAATCGAGCATTATGGTGGGCTTAGGTGAAACGAGAGAAGATTTAATTGAAGCAATGGATGACTTACGTGCAAACAATGTAGATATTTTAACTCTTGGACAATACCTACAACCATCTAAGAAGCATTTACCAGTTCTTAAATATTACCCACCAGCAGAATTTGCAGAGCTGAAAGAAATTGCACTTAGCAAAGGCTTTAGCCACTGTGAAGCTGGCCCACTTGTGCGTTCTTCTTACCATGCGGACGAGCAAGTTCGTTCTGCAAAAGAAAACACAGCAGAAGCAAAATAATGAAAAAAGGGAGCTAATGATTAGCTCTCTTTTTGTTTGTACTCCAAAACAGTATTTGAACATGTTAATAAAATCTTTTTTAATTCTTCTGTGGATAATTCAATTGTAAATTCAGGTACACCAGGTGTAATTAAAATTTTATCGTACGTATAAATAGCGTTATCCACAATAATTGTTACATCGTGTGAATACCCGAAAGGAGCTACACATCCCGGCGTACAACCAGTTTTGTCTCGCAGTTCATCAGGAGAACAGAGAGATAAGCGTTCTCCCGTTAGTTCTTTCATCTCTCCGCGGTTAAGCCTTGTGCCCTCTAACGTGAAAAATACGTAATAATCTCCAGCCTTTGATTTTAAAAATAAGCTTTTACTTGGAGTGCCTTGTAAGCCAAGCCTCTCGCGTACGATCCGATCTGTCTCATAATCGAGTACCGGTTCATGTTCAAACTTTTCATAAGAAATATTTGTTTTATGTAGTAAAGCAAGTACATCTTCGTACATATGGAGTGATACCCCTTTCTATTATTAGTACAGTTTCTTCTCGTGGCGTCAACTGAATGTGTTGGAAAGAGATATTACTTGGACGGTGCTTTCCATAATCGTTTTAGGCTACATTGTTCATCAATTGTAATTTCGTACATATCAGGATTCGTTAAAGCTTTCCATTCATGAAAGCCGATCGTATGATCAAAGTGCTTTAAAATGAGCGTAAGTAAGTTTCCATGTGTAACGAGTAATATTGTAGTATGGTTTAATTTTAAAACGTCTTCGATAATCGATATAGCACGGTCCGTTGCTTGTTTTGTTGACTCTCCGCCTGAAAAGGCAATATCTATATTTATAAAAGTAGATTCTAGTTTTTGCATCCAATCGTCCATTGGAACGTCGCTTAATATGCGTTCAGCTAATCGTTCATCTTCTTGGATAGACAAATTAGCTTGGAGTGCATAGGGCCGAATAGAATCGATAGCCCGCACAAATGGGCTTGAAATAATATGATCTATTTGTAGATGATTTTCTAAGAGGAATGTAGCAAGGGTGTTTGCTTGTTTTTTTCCATCGGTCGTTAATTCGGCATGACGTTCTTGTCCAGCGGCTGAACAATGTCGTATTACAATGATTTTCTTCATAATTCATCCCCATCTTTCAAGTTGACGCTATATACTTCGACAAATGCGGAAAAAATTCCTTTTTATCCCGCTTTAATGGGCAGTAAGACCCCCACCTCAAAATTCAGCGCAAGCAAAGAAGTTAGGTGGGGGTCGGGCTGCCCATTAAAGTCCGATTGGTGAGGGCTGATTAAAGTTTCACTTTATTGGAAACGGCATATTGATCTAAATATGTGGAAAAGTAATGTGGATAATGAAAATTGAGGTGCCAGTATGAAAAAAATGATATGTCTCGTATTCATGATTTGTTTTCTTACGCAAATGTCCACAACATATGCACAATCCAATCAAAAGTTAGATTATCCGAGCAATCGAAATAAGTCATTTGTAAGTGGGGATGTGTTTTACGAACAGTTAGATAAGAAAATGTATAAAGAATACAAAAATGCAGCGTATAGTGTTCGGAAAAAGATTTTATTTAAAGAAGTACCCGACGAAGAATTTTCCTTTCTACAAAAAACAGCCGCGGGTTGTCGGGGTGAAGTGGTGCTTCAAGATTCTTTTATTCACCCTGATCGCCAAGTTTATTTTTTCGCTTCCTTTTCTCAAAATGAAGTAGAAGAGTTACACAAGTACATCGTTATAGATGCAGAAACAAAGAAGGAGCTGCAAAGCGGTAAAAGTTATCATCGCTATGATAATCTTTATAAAAAATAACCCACCAACAGGCGGGTTATTTTTACTTTGGCACACTCATTAATTTCTCTTTCATTTTACGAATAAGAATGATAGCGCCAATTGTGAAGAGAAGGGTGATTCCTTCTGCAACAAAGATGTTAATTGTTTTCGTTTGGTAAAGTGCCGCGAAGAAGTCTACAAGTGCGTGGAATAGTATAGCGTACACAAGGAAGATATATTTCTTCTGCTTCACTGCGTATAAGACAAGCATTGTAAAGGCGATTTGAAGCACGAGTGCCATAATTCTTTCTAAGCTACCAAGGAAGTATAAGTAGGCAGGTTGCTGAATTAACATGTCTTGTAGGCGGCTTAGTTCTGGCATTTTTTCGACCATCTGGGCGAAGCTACCGTTGTTAATTGAATTCGCAAATATAAGTGCTTGGAATGCAGAGAATCCGCCAACTAAAATGGATTCAATTCCGCCGTGACCGATTCCGTAAGCAAAGCCATCTTTATATTCTTGATATTTTTTTAGTAGGAAGAAGAAGGCAACGAAGCGTCCTAATTCTTCAAAAATACCAGCAGTGAGTCCACCATAAAGTGCGAAAACAAATGGATTTTCTAAAATTGGAGCGATTGCTGGATTACCGCGCATAAATAGGTGGAATGGTGTTTCGAGAATTTGGGTAAATCCGATAAAGATAAGAACACCAACACCGACTACTTTCCAATTTATATTATATTTTTTACGGAAATAAACGAGTACAATAATTGGGACCAGAATCGAGACAATGAGTTGAAAGATGATGCTGGCAATTACAGTATTTGAAACCATATTTTCACCGCTTTCTAATATATGTACATATCTATTATGCATGAAATATTTTATAAAGAAAATGAATTTACTTATTGACTCTAACGTTGCGTCATACTTTATCGTATGTATTAAGGGGGAGATACACATGGCAATGAAGGTAAAAGAAGTAGCTAATTTAGTTGGAATTAGTGTGCGCACACTGCATCATTACGATGAAATTGGGTTGTTAACCCCAGATGAGACGACAGAGTCTGGATATCGTCTGTATTCCAATGAAAATTTAGAGACATTGCAGCAAATTTTATTTTTTAAAGAATTAGGCTTCCCTTTGAAGAAAATTAAAGAAATTATCATGAGTCCATCATTTGACCGGGAAGAAGCACTGCAGCTTCATAAGAAAATGCTTCTTGAAAAGCGGGCTAGGTTAGATAAAGTGATTGCGACGATTGATAAAACAATTCAGCATACAAAAGGAGAGATTGAAATGACGAATAAAGAGAAATTTGAAGGCTTCGATTTCAGCCATAATCCGTACGAAGAAGAAGCGCGTGAAAGATGGGGAGACGCAGCTGTAGATAAAGCGAATGAATATGCGAAAGGCATGTCTAAAGAAAACCAAGAAGAGTTTAATACGATTTACAGAAACTTAGCGGCGCTTAGACACGGAGCACCAGATTCTAAAGAGGCACAAGAAGCAATTGGAGTATGGTACAATTACTTGCAAAAATTCGGTGAATATTCATTAGATGCTTTTAAAGGACTTGGTCAAATGTACGTCGCTGATGAGCGCTTTACGAAAAATATCGATAAGTTTGGTGAAGGATTAGCTCAGTTTATGTGTGATGCGATGGAGGTTTACGCAAATCGTAAGAAATAGTAAAAAATAAAGAAGATGGAGGTTTTCTCCACCTTCTTTATTTTTTTATCATATCATTCAAAGTCTGATCCCCTGTATTGTTCAAATGAGGATTTTTACTCATTTCACGTTTTAACATATCGAGGCTTTGCGTATATTCTGTATCATTTAATGCGCCAGATTGAAGCCCTTGAATTTGAGAAATCAACTTTTGGTCTGTTGATACATATGCTTTATAATAGCGAGGGACGATGGACAAAGCAGCTCTATATACTTGATCCGCTACGAGTTTCGGATCCGTTGTGTTTGCACGGTATACAACAAATACTTCATCGTCTGTAACGAGCGTAGCAGCGTTTGTAACGTCAGGAAGTTTGACTGTCATGCTTGTAATCATTTCAGCAACTTTCTCACGGTTAATGGTTCCTACTTGTTTATTAGATACTTCATGCTTTTGTTTAGATGAATAGCCGACTCTCGTTAATCGTGTATTTGTATTTTCCGTATGATACATGTCGTTTTTATTGGAAACAAGAACACGACTTCCTTCTTCACGTTCCATTTCGGCTTTATTCGTTGATTGGCATCCTGCAAATAAGGAAAGAGTGAGAAGAGAAAGTATAATTTGTTTTTTCACGATGTATCACCTCCTTCTCCATAGCATGCACTAATTTTCAATTTTTTGTATTTGAAATTGTTGGTTGGTATGCTTTGTGATACGATAAAAAGAAGAATGCTTAGAGAGGAAGTTAATGATGGAGCAAAAGCAAGAGATTCATGCTACGGTGAGCATTAATAATGTGCAGTACGAAGTAATTAAAAACTTTCGTGACGGTTTTAGTGAAGAAGCATTTAAAGAGCGCTATGCAGAAATTTTAAATAAATATGATTACATCGTTGGGGACTGGGGTTATGAGCAACTTAGATTGCGCGGCTTCTTTGATGATAGTAACCAGCGTGCGACATATGATACGAAAATTAGTACGTTATCGGAGTATTTATACGAGTACTGCAACTTTGGTTGTGCACATTTCGTATTACGAAAAGTGAAGAAATAAAAAAATCCTCTTACAATCGTAAGAGGATTTTTTTGCATTATAAACAAATCGAGATATGATCGCCTTCAGAAAGTATTGTATTTGGCTTCATTTGTTGCCCGTTCAATTGAATATCCCCGTTTTTAATTTTATCCACAATGAGTGTACGGCTCCAATCTGAAATATATGTGGATAAAGCTTTATCCATCCGGTGGGAACCGAAAACGAGGTCTAATACAATCGTAATTTCAGCTATGCCACTTTCTTTATGCTGTGTAATGGAAATAGTAGTTGTTTCCGTTTGATCTTGCTGCGTCATATCAACTGTTTCAACGTGGTCAGTAAATGATTTATAAATCCGAAGTTTTTGATTCCACGTATGATCTTTCGGACATTTATAAATAGCAAAGCGATATATGTTTTTTCCGTTGGCGTTATGCCTACGAATATTTGTGTCGGTAAATAGGGTAGTGCGTCTGCAATTTTTACAATATTTTTCGATTGTGTTTTGCTGATTTTCATATAAACTCCAAGAAAGTTGTACTTTCTGCATTTTTCTTCACCTCTTATAGTAGTGGCAAAGAAACGTAATACAGCTATTTGGATGTCTTGTAGTATGAAGACATGAGGAAAAGACAAAAATAAAAGGAGGTTCCCTTAGGAACCTCCGTAAACATCATACTACAGATGCAATACGTTCCTTTGTAATGGGAATGGGCAGACTACTCCCTTGAAAAAGCACGGTGCTTTTTTGAGAGTAATGCTATCCAATTGCTGGTCCATTACAAAGTAAATGTTGGCATACGTAGATAACGTCCTTTCTATCCAAATAGATTTGTTTTTCATTATAACATAGAAGATTGAAAATTCAAAACTCTTATGATGAAAAAGCACCAGCTAAAAAGCTGGTGCCTACGATAAATTATATAAGTTCAAATAAAAATGAGCGTAATTCTTCTGCAATTTCTTCAGTCATAGAAAATGCGTGCTCTAAGTAGCCTGGTTCGTTTAAATCGTCGGCGCCGATGATTGCAAATTTATTACGCTGCATATCAAGGACAATTGTTTTACCGTAATGACGATCGGAGTATAGTAGCGCTAAATCATGACGCTCATTTTCTCCCATAAAGCTAACGAAACGAGTTTTTGTAGCGACAGTGTCGTCGTACAGAAAGAAACGTTCTTCCATACACATGGCTCCTTTTATTAAATATCTAAGTTTAAGTGTGGCTTATGATCTAAATGGTGATGCGTTTTAATGAATCGTACCGTTCTTGTTTTGTAACGCATTACGATAGAGTATGTTTCAGCTAAATCTCCGCCTAGGAATTTCACGCCGTCTAATAACTCACCAGCAGATACACCAGTTGCTGAGAAGATTGCATCATCACCAGATACTAAATCGTCTAACATAAGAAGTTGACGAGGATCTTCTAATCCCATTTCACGACAACGAGCTTCTTCTTCTTCGTTCATTGGAACTAAGCGAGCTTGCATTTCACCTTCAAGGCATTTTAATGCTGCTGCAGAAATAACGCCTTCTGGAGCTCCGCCAATACCTACGAATAAATCAATACCAGTTCCAGGTAGTGCTGTTGCGATTGACGCACCAACATCACCGTCACCAAATAATTTTACGCGTGCACCTTTTGCACGAACACGATCGATAATATCTTGATGACGTTCACGTTCTTGAACGATAACTGTTAGATCGCGAATCTTTTTATTGTTAGCTTCTGCTACAATTTCAATTGTTTTTTCAATTGGATCATCTAAGCTAATTTTACCAGCTGCTTTTGGACCAACCGCGATTTTTTCCATGTACATATCAGGAGCATGAAGAAGGTTTCCTTTATCTGCGATTGCGATAACTGCCATTGCATTTGCAAGACCTTTTGCAACGATGTTTGTACCTTCTAATGGGTCAACGGCGATATCTACTTCTGGACCGTTACCTGTTCCTAGTTCTTCACCAATATATAACATCGGTGCTTCATCAAGTTCTCCTTCACCAATTACAACTGTACCTGCCATGTTTACTGAATCGAACATATCACGCATTGCTGTAGTTGCTGCATCATCTGCTTCATTTTTCTTTCCGCGGCCCATCCACTGTGCGGATGCTAATGCTGCTGCTTCTGTTACACGGACAATTTCTAGTGCGAGTTCACGTTCCAAGGTTCCATTCCTCCAATTTCAAAAATCATACAAATATAACTATAACAAATAACGGAGAAAAGGTGAATTCGAAAAATTGTCGATTTTTTCAGAAGAAAGCGTTACAATTAAAATGTAAATGCTTTAATTTCCAGGTAGGTGACATTCATGTATTTTGTAGACAGAAAGAAAATAGAACAAATGCTAGTATGTTTAGAACGAGCAACAAGTACATTTCAAGAGAAAAAGATATATGAAACCGAGTTTGAATTTTACGCATTAGAACGCATAGCTCATCTAATGATTGATTGTGTATTAGATGTAGGGAATGCGATGATTGATGGATTTATTATGCGCGATCCAGGAAGTTATGAAGATATTATCGATATTTTAATGGACGAGCGAGTGATAAGTACAGAAGATGGACAAGGGATGAAAGAAATTATCCTTCTTCGAAAAATGCTTACGCAAGATTATATTCAAATGAATCATGATGAATTATATAAGACGATTCAAAAACATATTGCAGTGGTAGAGAAATACCCAGCAAATATTCGCAGTTATTTAGAGAAGGAATTAGGACCTGTATCTGCATTTGTACCAGAATAATTATGCTTATAAGATCCCCAGGGAATGCCTTTTGGGGGTCTTATATTGTATGTGAGGGAGAAGGGTGAAGCATGGGGGAAGCACGTACGACGAAAGATGAAATTGTGCAGTTGTTGAAAGTAAAGGGAGAGCACACCGTAGCGGAACTAGCTGAAATTTTAGAGATTACAGAAATGGCAATTCGAAGACATTTAAGTAATCTTGAGAAAGATGGTTTCATCTATTCCAAGATGGTAAGGCAACATGTCGGAAGACCAACTTATTTGTATGGATTAAGCGAAAAGGGAGAAGATACATTTCCGAAAGAGTATAAGCAATTTGCGATTGATATGCTAGAAGATTTAGCTCGAATGGGCGATGAAAAAATACTTCGTTACGTTTTAAAAGAGAGAACGAAGCGTATGGAAGAACAGTTGCAAAAGCGAGTGAGTAATCAAAAGAATTTAGCATATAAAGTGCAAGAGATAGCAGCTATGCAAGAGAAAAATGGTTATATGGTTCAAATCAAGAGAGATGGAGAGAACTCTTTCGTAATTGAAAAACAAAACTGTCCGTTAAAGGAAATTGCAGAGAGATTCCCGCAAGTGTGTGAAGATGAAAAAGAGATGTATAATCGTTTATTTGCGAACGCAGATGTGAAAACGCTAGCAAACATGTGCGAGGGCGATTGTAGTTGTTCTTACCAAATAAAAGAGAAAAAATGAACGTTATGGGGCGCTTTAAGGTAAAGCGTTTTTTTCTTTTGGAAAAGCGGGTAATATAAGAGTGGTATGATAAGGTGAGAACGTTAGCATAGAAGGAGAGACATAATCGATGTATAAAGGTTACTTAATTGACTTAGACGGTACAATGTATCGCGGAGAAGAACAAATTGAAGAAGCAAGCGACTTCGTCAAAGCGTTAGGAGAGCGCGGCATTCCGTATTTATTCGTTACGAATAACTCAACTCGTAAACCAGAACAAGTGGCAGAAAAACTTGTTCGTTTCGATATTCCAGCGAAAGCAGAGCAAGTATTCACAACGAGTATGGCAACAGCAAACTTCATTTATGAACGTAAACAAGACGCAACTGTATATATGATTGGTGAAGAAGGTTTACACGATGCGCTTGTGGAAAAAGGATTTGAACTTGTAGATGAAAATCCTGATTTCGTTGTTGTTGGTTTAGATCGTGACATCACATATGAAAAATTAGCAAAAGCTTGTCTTGCTGTGCGTAACGGCGCAACGTTTATTTCTACAAATGGTGACATTGCCATTCCGACTGAGCGCGGATTATTACCAGGTAACGGTTCATTAACATCAGTTGTAGCAGTATCAACAGGTGTGGATCCAATCTTTATCGGAAAACCAGAATCAATCATTATGGAACAAGCCTTGAAAGTGCTTGGCATAGAAAAGAATGAAGCATTAATGGTTGGGGATAACTACGATACAGACATTTTAGCAGGAATAAATGCTGGTATGCATACGCTTCTTGTCCACACTGGAGTCACAACTGTGGAGAAGTTAACAGAATATGAAGTACAACCGACGCAAGTTGTGCATAACTTGACGGAGTGGATTGAGAAGATGTAATGAAAAAAGCTGTTCCAAACTTTGGAGCAGCTTTTTTCTAATATTTGCGGGTAGCCCGATTGGTGTGGGCTAATATTCAGTTGTAATTAGTGTCGTTTTTTGTCGATAAGTCGATATATTTAGAAAATCGCCGATATAATTTGAGTTGCGCTGATATATTAAAAAAATCGCTGATATAATGTTATTTAAAACGCACGATTCACAACATCTTTAACCTCTTCAAGATATTGTTTACGCACACTGTCATCCACAGAAGGGACACTTGTATAGAATGTATGCTCAATTGTTTCAATGCCTGTAAATTCAAAAATACCAACATCAGCTGTTTTTTTCATTGCTTCAAACATACCGCCTGCTGTGTATGCCTCTTTCGTATTTCCCATTGTAGATAATAATAATCCTTTTTTACCGCTTAATAACTTCTCTATGCCATTTTCACCGTAAGCATAAGCGAAGCCGTGGCTAAATACACGATCAACGTATCCTTTTAAAATAGCAGGAAGTCCCGCCCACCAAACCGGATAAATAAATGTAATGCTATCAGCCCAAGAGATATGCTCTTGCTCTTCTTTAATATCTGCTGGTGTGTTTCCTTGAGAAAATGAGATGAAATCGGAAGCGTCTAATACTGGGTTGAAGTTTAATTCGTATAGATCGCGAACGCGTACCTCATGACCTTTTTCTTCTAATTCCTTTTTTACCGTTTCTAAAATCGCATGGTTGAAGCTTTCTGTATTTGGGTGTGCATAAACGATTACATGTTTCATTGTTCTTCCTCCTATTTGTGGATATGTGAATGGTTTCGCTGTAACCATTATTGTTACTTCTTTTACGAAAGTCAAGTAATACATATGTATAAAAAGACGCCTCAAATCGTCTTTCTACACTCCGCTCATACAAAGAACAAAGAAAACAAATAAAATGATAACAATACCAATGCCGAAGTTAAATACGAGAGTACTATCCATATTATGTAACCTCCTTGTTTGAAAGTAAAAAGCACTCTAGCCAAGAGTGCTTCTTTATTTTGAGTCTACTTCGCAACTTTTAGAAAGGGATTCATGCGTGTAAAGAGTTACATTATTTTATGTGTTTATGCTTTGAAATGAGTAAGTCCTTGTAAGGTATAGAAAAAAAGACACTCTTTCGAGTGTCTTTCAAGATGACAAAATGTGCCAATTGCTTGAGTTTGATAAGGCGCTAATATCCGTTTTAACGCCTTTTCTTTGATCAAGAAGTGTAGCAACAGCGATTCGAATAAATTGTACCATTTGTTCCATGGGCGTGCGTATGCAATTGTGCATATTTCAATTATGAGGTAGGTGATGAACTGTGAATGATTTGAAGTGATTTACTTACGATTTCTTCTGCGGCATATATGCCGATTGCATCTGTTTTTACAATATGGGGTTGTAAATGATTATATGTTGCCCCTAATTCACCATGAAGTGGTGCGAAGGCATAGCTCGCCTTTTCAAGCATGCATAAATCAAGTAAAGAATCCCCAGCTGTAATAATAGTATCCATTTGTAGTATTTCTTGTATATATTGCACGGCGTCCCATTTGTTAATTGGTTTTGGTACAAAGTATAGTTTCCTACCTTGAAGTGAATGATTCCAGCCCTGTTTGTCTAACCAGGAAGTGAAGGATGATAATTCATCATAAGGAATGTTCTCTCGTTTAATGATGCAATAGTGGAATAAATCATCAGCCGTTTTTTGTGATATAACCCAATCTTTATGAGCGATTTGTTCAAATTCCTTTAGTATATCGTTCCTCTCTATACATTCTACTGAAATTCTTTTTTTTATTTCTTTGTTCCAAGTAACATCTTGCTTACCGTTATGAAGGATATTACCGCCGTTACTTGTAATGGCATATTCAGGAATGATTTCATTTTGGAATAAAGTAATACGTTGAAATTGTTCAATCGTTCTTGTTGTAACTGGGATAAAATATGAATGCAGTTGCAATTTTATTAGTAGTGTAATGGTTTTATATGTTATGAAAGAAATTTCTTTTCCATCTAAAGTTTCAATGAGCTGAATTGAATTATCTTCTATATGAGCACGAAATGATTTACGGGAATAAATAAGTGTCTGATCAAGATCACTGGCGAAAATCATATCGTATTCCCCCTAAGAGGCTTAATGAGTCCGCAACATGAATAAGTCATATTCTCATATATTTCAACAGGGACATTCTTTTCTTTAGCAAGAAGTAAAATATGCTTTAAATCAGGAGTGTCTTGCTTTCGTATTAAAATTTTCCACGGTATTCTCCGGAGTAATACGCGAGTTGTTTCACCGACTCCTGGTTTAATTAGATTAATATCATCAATTTCAAAGTGAGTTTGGATAGATTGTATATCTTTTAATCCTTGCCAAGATGGATCGGTGTATGTTGAAGCAATATAATGTAATTGATTATCTATATGAGAATGAACAGAAGGGAATAAATCTGTTATCTCATCGATAAAGAAATTTGATAAATCTTCTTGTTCTAGCTCTTTATAATATTTAACACCATGAAAATCATTTGGGCCAATATAGGTGTCATTTAGTACAGTGCGGCTAATTAGTCCAGAGACGGTCGCATTTAAGCAAGCACTAGGGATAAGAAAATCTTCGCGTGTACCGTAAATTGAAGTACAGTAACCGGGATCAGCAAGTACAGCCATACAATGAGAAAGGTGTGTATTATTTCTCTCGTTAAATGTATGTACTGCCTGTTCCAATTCCTTTTTTATTGCACCCTTTCCAGTCCAGCCATCAATGAATTGAATTGTTTCTGTAGGATGATGTTCTAAAATATAGTGAAGTGCATTTTCATCGATGCCGCGTCCACGAATAATAGAAATACAATAGTGAGGTACATCAAGGTTATATTGATAGCGTATGTAGCGTTTTATAAGAATACCAATAGGTGTACCAGCACGCGCTAATGAGACGAGGACGAGATTCGTTCCTTTAGTCTGTATAATTTGTTCAGCGACAACTCCGACAGCGATGGCTAGTTTGTGTTTGTAATGTTGCAGGGAAGAAAAGAATAAATCCATATATGCTTTAGATGGTTTATATTCCGTTGGTAACATTTCAGAATAATGTATGCCAGCTTGAATGGCTTGTTCTCTCGTTTCTGTGGAACTTTCTTTCATTAAATCACTAATATCTTTTAATAGAAAAATAGCATCATTTGGATCGTAACTACTAATATGGGAATTTACCTTTACCATAATTATCAACCTTCCTTTTCTATGCTATTTGAAAATGAGACGATATGAATACAAGGAATAACTGTTTGTAACTGCTGTAGAAGAGGTGATAAGGCTTCTTCTCCTACATCACGTTCCATAAACACAAATACTTCATCGTATTCATGGGGTGAAATATTATAAAAGTAATTTGTAATAGTAGAATCTTCGGGATTTGGATAAGAGAAATGATTATGAATGGCGTAGTTCACATCATTTGAAACAGGGTGGATAGGGCTTCGTGTTGTAGATTGATATAAAATATTTTCACCCATTTCAGCAGCAATTTTCATTGGAATATACATAAACTCACCCGTTCCGAGGCAGAGTGTTCGTTTTCCAATTCTTTTTCTTTGTAACATTTTTCCTGCTTCTTGAGCAAAAGAATGAATGTGCTTTTGTTCATATGATGAAATGCCAAAGCGTCCAGTATATTTTATATAATTTGATGTATAGGATAATGCTGGACAAATAATCGTATGTTTTTTGAAATAAGGTTTTGTTTCTTCAATATGAGTATCTGTTTTTGTAATATTCAATGGCTGGCCAGTTGTGTGAATGCGGCCTTCTAATAAAGAAATAACATGAATTTTTATTTGAAGTTCTTCTTCTAGTTGTTTAAATTGTCTTCTATTAGTATTAGAACGCCAGTCTAATAAAGAAGCGATGGTATACTCTTCTCGTGGAAATTGCTGTTGAATAGACCTGATAATATTTAGTGCGGTTTTCCCAGTTGTCATCTCATCATCTACGAGAATGATTGGATTGTTGTTTTGAAAAAAGCTTTTATCCACATAACAACGGTGTGATGTTGCATGGGAATGTTCTTCCTCAAATGTAATGACAGATTCGAGATTGGGTATCGATTCCCTAGTTGTATGTACATACTTTGCATTTTGAAAGCATTGAAACATAGAATGGCCAAGTGCTGTTGCTGTTTCAGCGAATCCGATAAATAAAACTTCTTCTGGCAAGGGATATTGATAATGAAATATTTCTTCTGGAATTTCATCAACTTCTAATGAAATAAGATTTAAAATTTCTTTTTGAAATGGATGAAAAGTATTATGTAGTATTTCCATATATCTTGCAGCGAGAGCAAATCCACTTGCTAGAGAGACTGCAGGTTTAATAGGAAGATGCTTTCCAAGAATTGTACTTACAAATAAAAAACTCCGCTTCTTATTGATTCTCGCAGCCATTTGAAAAAGATTGTCTAATTCTAAGTTATATGGATTATCACGTACTTCTACATGAACCTTTATATTATTCAAAACGTTATACGTGTTGTTTTGCGTTTGTAATAAGGAGATCGGTGAATTGTTTGTTTTCATGTAGCACCCCGTAAATATTAGATTTTAAAATGGTTTTGCGAGCCCAGTTATAATGGGGCTTTACTTCATTCATTTTGTTAGCAAAACTGCTTTTTAGCACTCCGTTATACGTATTTGCATGTTGTAAAATTGACCTTGCGTCTAAATAATCTTCCATTGTAACAATGTGCATTGCTTGTACAACTTTAATATGAGATGGGTGAATGACTGTCTTTCCAATTAATCCATTTGCATGGTCAAGCGATACCTCTTGAATGAGCCCTTCTTCGTAATCATTAGAAAAATATTCCCATACACATCCTGAAATAACATATCCATTTGTTGCTCTGGAGAAAATATTAATAATGTCGGAAATACAATCACGAACAACAGTAATATGATAGATAGGGGTGTGTTTATTACGCCGAATACCAAATATGCTTGAAAAATCAGTAGCACCAATGCGTACATTTAAGATGTAATCACGATAGGAATCTAGTAGATCTTTTATTTGTAACAATGATTTTACACGTGTTTCTCTATACATAATTTCTGGGGATTCTAAAATCGGCATTCCGTAAAGGGATAATGAATATAGCTTGTTTATATAAGCAAGCTGATCGATATAAGACTTTCCATTAACGGGTGTGAATTTTGGAAAGACAAAACCACATAAGCAATGAACCGCACTACCTAATTCAGTAACAATTGTCCTCATTTGACTTGGCTGTCGAACTCTAATAAAAAGAAGGGGGATGTCTGCTTGATTTAGTATGTTAGCACTGACCAAGTTGGCGATTTGCTGTATTTGAAAGACGATATTTTGCTCTGCAAACTTTACTTCCTTATCGCTGATAGAGTCTTCTAGACAAAAAATAATCGAGGTAGCTTCCACATGTTTTTTTCTAATTATATCTTCCGCGATCGTTTCTTTCGTGCCAGGAGTATATAGTGTAGCACCTAATGCGTACGCTAATTGCTCTTTCTCTATATTTTTTGAAAAACTAAGAGGTTCTTTATAGAAAAAATTTTGACGTTCTTCTAAGGAGAGATAAGAAAAATAATTCAAATTGTCACCACCTTATTTCAAATGATTCTGTTTAATCGTAACATAATAAGAAAAATCTTCCATAAAAATAAAGCGAGAAATTAAAAAAACATATTGAGAAAGATGAATTATAAGATGAGTATCGAATATTGTTAGTAGAAATATAATAGGGGGAAGAGAAAGTGGAAATACATGAGCTGACGGTAGAAGAAGCAAATGAGATAAATACGTGGACGTACGAAGAACCCTATAATTTATATAGCTTTTCAGGCGAGGAAGAAGTAATAGAAGAATTGCTAGATGGGACGTATTATGGTTGTTGTGACGATAAAGGAGAGTTTATCGGCTATTTTTGTTTTGGGGAAAATGCACAAGTGCCAGGTGGAAGAGATGCTCATTTATATAGTGGAGAAGATGTAATGGATATCGGACTTGGCATGAAGCCGGAGTTAACAGGGAAAGGGCTGGGGAAAATATTTTTTCAAGCTGGGATAGCCTTTGCAGCGAAAGAATATAAGCCGAAAACGTTTCGACTTAGCGTAGCGACATTTAATACAAGAGCGATTACGCTATATAAAAAAATAGGTTTTCAACAAGGTCCTATTTTTTTGAGCTGTGGAAGAGAATTTATGCTCATGGAATACGAAAGACCGTCAGTATGACACTGACGGTCTTTCATATTTCACTCCGAATGCTCAGCTCTATGTGCTAAACGGCTTGAAGCAGCGGCAGCGATTCCACCAACGATATCATCAAGGAATGTATGCACCTTTCCAGTTGATTTATCATTTAAGTATTCTAAAATACCAGGTTTTAATTTATCGATATATCCAAAGTTTGTGAAACCGATAGAACCGTACACGTTAACGATAGAAAGTGCGATCACTTCATCAATTCCGTATAAGCCTTCATCACGTTTTACGATATCTTGTAACGGCTCACTTAACATTCCTTTTTCAGCAAGGACATCGAGTTCGATACCAGTAATTAGTGCATTCTGTACTTCACGTTTTGATAATACACGCTCAACGTTATAACGGCATTCTGACATCTCTAAATTTGGATGATATTTTTTTTGAAGAAAATGAACAAGCTCAGCAATATCATCAATTGTTACACCGCGTTCTTGTAATAGTTGCAATGCTCTTTCTTGTAGTTGATTTGATTCTTTCATGTTTATCACCTTTTTTTCTTTTTAGTATTTGTATACGTTTCGTTGCTTTATCATGTGCATAGGAATGAAAGGCGAGCACAAGCTCATATATATAAAGAAAAACCATAGGTGGCGACTGCGATGATTCATCATATTTATGAGCATTATCATATGCATGTTAAAGAATTAATCCCCCTTGGCCCCTATAAAAGCTTTTGGATTCGCAACAAAATTTATGTACTTGTTCCAATTGGAGAAATGGAGGAAGAAGTACTTGTAGAGATGAAAAAGCTCAGTGATTATATGAACCAGCAAGGGGATATAACTGTAGCGACTTTCGTTCCGACTATACACGGCTACTATGTAAGTGAGATAGAAGAACAAAATTACTGCTTATTAAAAGGTATGCGCGCGTTAGAACGACATGCTATGTCATTAGGAAGTGAGCTTTCTATATTCCATAAACGAGGTGCATTCTTTCCAGAAGAAATTGAGCAATTAAGCCGCATTGGTGAATGGAAAGCGTTATGGGAAAAAAGGCTCGATCAGTTAGAAAAGTTTTGGCAGTCACAAGTGATGAACCACCCTACAGACGTATTCGATCAATTGTTTATTGAATCCTTCCCGTATTACTTAGGAGTTGCGGAAAATGCCATTCAATACGTTGTTGATACAGAGATGGATGATACGCCGCAACTAACGGATGCAGCAACAATTTGCCAAGAACGATTCACACCTTTATTATGGCATCAAACGAAGCGTCTCAAACTCCCTTTTGATTGGGTGTATGATCACCCAACTCGAGATATAGCAGAATTAATCCGCTATATGATAATTGAAAAAAAGAAAGACTGGGAGCAAACAATCGTTCAATTTGTTACAGATTATGAACGGAACTATTCGCTATCCTCATTTGGGTGGCGCCTATTATTTGCAAGGCTTCTGTTCCCGCTTCACTATTTTGAAACAGTCGAACGATATTACCAAACTGGAAACGAAGAACAAAAAAGCATATATAGAGATCGCTTAGAAGCCATTTTACACGATGTGAACCGCTCTGAGCAATTTATGAAACATTTTTATGGCTCACTTCGTTTACCAGTTGATAAGCTCGGGATTAGAAAATTAGATTGGCTGTCTTAAAAATATAAAAAAGAGACCGATTGAGGTCTCTTTTTTATATACCACAATTATATGTAATACATTACGCCCCTACCTGTTGATCTGCACATATATTTAAAATGAATTGATGTTGTTCGATTTTTTCATTTACTTTACTCAATAATTCTTGCTGGATTTCTTTAAATAAAAATTGATAGCTCGCATTCCATGTCGGTATAACGGATGAAAGGTCCAATAAATACTCTTTTTTCCTTTCTAGTTCTTGAATTGTTAAAAACGTGTTCCCCATTTTTGGCATGTGTCGTCCCCCTATGTTTTTTACTTTATATGTGTGAACGATTCACTATATAGTATCAATTATCGCATTTTTTGAGAAGGATTTCCAATTTTGTTTTATGATGTTAACGGATAAATGTGATTTGTATAAAAAAAGGAGACCAAATTTGGTCTCCTTTTAGCAAGTGGCTTTGAACGAGCCGCTTTCGCTTTTAATTAAAATACTTGTTCTACTTCGATAACGCCTGGTACTTCTTCAAGTAATGCGCGTTCGATACCAGCTTTTAGTGTGATTGTAGAACTTGGGCAGCTTCCGCATGCACCCATAAGGCGTAATTTTACGATACCTTCTTCAATGTCTACTAATTCAACGTCTCCGCCATCGCGAAGTAAGAATGGACGTAATTTATCTAATACTTCTAGTACTTGTTCTTGCATATGTGGGTTTTCCATTTTTATCGACTCCTTTCATCAGTTTTATTATAATCAAGATAGAGGGGAAAATCTATTTTTTCTGTTCTTGTTTTATTGCCGAAATTTTTTATCATGTTTACAACGTGTTTTTTCAGTATAGGGGTATGGAATGAGTTTGTAAAATGATGTGCTTATGTAATAAGGTATCTGAATATACTGTTAGAACAAGAAGTGGGGGAGAAGAAATGGTTAATGTGCAAGTGTATGGGACGAAAGTAATTTGTGCGAGCTGCGTTGGAATGCCATCTTCAACAGAAACGTTTGAGTGGTTACAAGCGGCGATTGGTCGTAAATATGAAGGACAAGAAAATAAATTTAATTTCGAGTATATTGATTTTCAAGAAGAACAAGAAGATGAAGATAAAAAAGCATTCGCAGAGCGCGTAGTGGAGGAAGATTTATTTTATCCGGTCGTTCTTGTAAATGGAGAAATTGTTGGAGAAGGAAATCCTCGTTTGAAGGATGTTTACGAAGAAATCGAGAAATATTTATAAAGCAGGAAGCCTTTGCGAATTTGCAAAGGCTTTTTTTATTGGAGGGATAGATGTGGAGAATGTAGTGAAGCATGCGTTACCGAAAGAAGTAGAGCAGTTGATGGAGCAGTACATAGGAGGACTGAAAGAAATTTTTTTAGATGAAAAAATAGTCGGGGTATATATTTACGGATCCATCGCACTCGGTGCATTTCATGCAGAAACGAGCGATGTTGATTTTGTCACGGTAATAAGTGATCCCGTGAATGAAGCTGAAAAACAGCAACTTGTAGAGCTTCATAAGAAACTTAGTGGTAGTACGTTAGGGAAAAGAATGGATGGTATGTATATTCCGCTTGCTGATTTAGGAAAATACAATGATGAAATGAATGAGTACGTGTATTGTGCAGATGGTAAGGCGAATATAGGACATTGGGATATTAATGCAGTCACATGGTGGACATTGAAAAATCAAGGTATTACAGTGATCGGGAAAGAAGCAGAAGACCTTTCGTTCCAAGTAAGGTGGGATGATGTAGTAAATACGATGAAATACAACGTAGAACAGTACTGGAGCGGGAAGGCGAAGCAGCCATATTTATTCTTTATAGAAGAATGGGTAGAATCAGCGGTCGTTACGATGGGGCGTATTTTATATACACTAGATCATAAAACAATCGTTTCAAAAGATAGAGGATTACAATACTTGTCAGAACGTTCAGGGGAAGAATGGGAGATTTTATTAAAAGAAGTAGCAAGAATACGGCAGAATCCAAAAGAAAAGCGAATGCTCTCAAGGTGGAGAAGGGCAGATATGACGAAGAGGTACTTACTGCATTTAATTGAAACATGCAGAGAGAAATGGTAGGGAAGAAAATGGACAATACAGTTGAATGTATTGTCTTTTTTTACGTTTAATTTGGTATATAATGGTTTAAAAGGTTTAATTATACTGGAGGGGATATAATGGACACGGAATTAGTTACATATAAAGAAAAGAATGTACAAATGAGTATGCTCGAAGTAATCAGTATGATAGTAATTATTTTTGGGGTAATGTATGGAATTGGTTATTTGAACTTTTTATATGAATTCTCATTATATCCGTGGTATGTAAATCATCTCATTTCACCCTTCACGTTTTGTATGATTATTGTAATGTATGCACCGGCAAGAAATTACTGTGTGCATTTACTAAAATCAATACAATTCAATAACTCAAAACATTATGTAACAATAATAATGACGATGATCGTACTGCTTATATATCTTGCGGTATTAAATTTAGTTTTACCACATGGGCTTCGTGTGGATGAAACTAATCTAGTAATAGAACCTACTAAAAATGAAATCATTGTATATGTAGTTGTACTCACGATTTTCGCACCGATTTGGGAAGAGCTTGTATTCCGAGGTATGCTTTTTATGAAATTATCTCAGCGTTTCTCTACACTTAGTAGTGCCGTTATAAGTGCTTTCATATTTACTTTAGGTCATCCCCTTACAGTAGGGAGTGTTTTATATATTTTGGGTATAGGGATAAGTTTAGCCTACACCTATAAGAAAACAAACAATTTACTCGTTCCAATTGGAATTCATGTATTAAACAATGTATTTTTTATATTAGTAAATTTTCAACTGTAAAAAAGACGCCTTTTTGAAAGGGCGTCTTTCGTATTATGTAGAGGAAAGATAATAGAAACAATATGTGTGTGGAGGAAGACGATGAGTAAATATAAATTACATATAGATAGAGAACAATTATGGAAAGGCTGCATCTTAAATTCGATTGCAAATGCAATTTCTGTAGCACATGATCCTGATCTCTCACATGAAAGTTCATGGGATGGATGTAACTATAGTATGCAAGATAGTCAAGGCGGAAGAGGGACAATTACGTTTCATCCGGATTATACGATCGTATGTCTTCAAGATGTGAATAGTGAGAGAATTGATGAGTGGATTGATGCGAAAAATTATTTTGAAGGGGCACCTTCGGAAGTAATAGATATTGCGAAAGAAGAAGCACTTCAATATGTATTAGAAGAAGTAGAAGGTGAAACAGTTCCTTTTATTACAACTGCATTTTGGATTGAGGATAGCGGTGCGTATTCAATTGATTCATTTGAAGAGATGGAAGAGCACGGCGGATTCTTATTAGAAATTCCATTACTTGATAAGGAATCAGCGATGGAAAGATTGGAAGAAGAGTATGAGCTAACAGAGGAACAAATAGAGCTTTTACAAATCGTGTATGAGAGAAAAATCCAAAGTGAAAATGAGGAAATTATATTGTCTAAAGATGAGGTAGCGATGATTGGAACAGATGATAGTGAAGGACTGAAAGTTAGTAAAGAGTCGTTTGAAGAAATGAATACTACTTGGGCGTTGTAGGGGGAAGGGATATAAAAGTGTGATAAAGCACTAGCAGAAAGCACAATGTGAAGTTACATTGCGTTTTCTACTAGTTTTTTCATATACATGTCAACTTCGTGAAAGAATACGAGCTCTTTTTCCTCGGTACTCAGATGTACAGCACATTGCAAATATTGCTGTAAGTAGTGATTAGCTTGCTCGTACTGTTTTAAATTGTAGAAAGAGAAACAAGTAAGAAGCAAAAACGCTTTTTCCTGTAATATTGGAACGACGGCTAGTACCGGAGTAACGGAATGTATATTTGTTTTTACTAAATTCTCATAAGATGCCCACACTTGAAACCAGTCGAAAATAGTAGAAAGATAATTCAGAATGTCGATAGTTTCATGTGAAACATTATGCAATAACTGGTTCTGTTTCATATGTATAGGCTCTATTCTCGTTCGCAGAATGCAATCGAATATTGAGATGTTTTCTTTAATTAGTAATTGGTCCGTGATAAGCTGCGGGAGACCGATAGGATGAACTCCTATATGTATATAGAAGTCATCTCCAAATTGACTTTTTTGTATGTTAATGAGTTTATAAAATCCGTTTTCAGCTTTGCAAAATGTATGTCTTTTTTTCTTAAATCCAAGCGGTTTTAAAGCAGCATGTAAACTTGCAATGGAATTTTGTACCGCTTTAGAATAAGGCTTACTCTTCGTCATATTCATATGTAGTTAAGTTTTGTAAGAAACTTTCAAAGTTAGGTGCTAATTCAATTATTTGCTCAACTTCATTATCAATAAATATAACTGGAGGATTTTCAGCTACATTTCGATAGTCTAATGCAATCCACGTATGCCCGTCCCCCGATAAAAGTACGAGATTCTCAGGCATTTCCCATTCCTGAATGAAATAATGACTCTCTAAAATACTAGATTCATTTTCATCAAAAGAAATGCCATATAAGCCAGAAACATTAACGTGATCGTCTGCCCAAGAATTTGGCTCTGAAGTAGGGTGAGCATCAAGGCGCAGTGTTCCTCCATTTTGTTCTTTTAGAAGGTTTATGTATGATTCCGGAAGCTTTACGTTCAGTACTTCTTCTGCTTTTTTGATTAGTTCGTCGTTAATGGGTGCTAGTTTTAAATAATCATCTTCTGTCCAAATTGTAGTCTTCATATTGGATCACCTCAAATAATAGTTTTAAGAATCTTATGTCATATATTATAGTTAGTTTGAATAACGAGCAATAGAGGGAGGAAATAATGAAAAAGTTTCAAATCGAACTAAATAAACTGCCGACAGAAAATGCCGGAGAAATAGTAATTAGTATAGATGAGAGAATTGTGTTGCAAGAAAAAACAGACATAATCGACCCGATTTGTCAGTTGTTTGACGCATGGGGTGAATGTTTTAAAGATGATGGTGCTGTGATTTTTTTAGATGGATATGAAAAAAAGGTAGAGTTTAAGAAGAAGGATGGGGACTTTCTCATTATTAATCAAAGAGGAAAAAAGTTAGCTAGTGTTGATAGCGAGCAATTTTTACGAGCAATCTTTTCGTTTCTTAAAAAGGAGATAGAGCAGATTTACATAAGTGGAGTTGATTCTTTCCGAATAAAAGATGCGTATCATAGAATTTTAGAAATTGAGCCATTTCTTTCTGAACTTGTAAATGGAAATAACGCAATTATGTACCGAACATATCATTCTACAAGTGGTAAGTATGAATTAAACTGGAATTATTTAAAGGGGATAGAGGTTGACCCGATATTTACTCCGGTACTATCTCATAATGAGAAGAGTATCTTTTATGTGGAGGAAAACAACCACGAAATTCGTAAACTCGATAGTGAAACGAAAGAAGAGGTTTGGCAGTGTCATCTTCCACTAGTAGAATATTGTAATTGCATAACTGTGAATGATGTCACAATTATTTGGCATGCGAATAGATTTGGAGAAAATATTGCGAAATTGTACGCTATTTCATCAAGTTCTGGGGAGTTTCTATGGAATTTAGAAATAGAAGGGCATATTATACAAGATGTAAAAACTACGAGGGAAGAATTACCACGTTTATTAGTTATTACACAGGAAGGCTACAATGTTTTATTAGAGCTTGAAAGTGGAGTGAAAGTATGGGAAAAGAATGTCCGAGTTGGAGGAGAGAAGTTGCAGTGCCATTTTGGCTCAGATTACTATGTGTTAGCAGGAAATCCTTTGGATGAAGATGCGGAAGTTGATGCATATAGTAACGTTGCAATTGCCATTCAATTATTAGATGCTTCTACACGATGGAAACAAATGATGGAAGATTGTAATCCAAATGAACCAGTTACTTTAACTAATGAACATTTTATATGTGTAGCAATAGATTTATTACAAAAGTGGGAATATGGAAAAGAAGGTTGTAACTTAATTTTTGAAAAAGCCTTTGATGAGGTACAGTACTCTTACATTGCATCACAGGAATCAAAAATATTATTAACAAGAACTGAGTATGATTATGAAGAGGTAAGTAAACAAATACAATGTTATGACCATAAGAGCGCTCAAAAGTTATATGAAGTAAATATGCCTTTTGAAATTGAATTGCCTCCATTTCTTATCGGAGAGATGATGGTATTGTCCTTAGGAGAAGGAAGAATTTGTGGTATTAATATTCAAACAGGTAAAGTGATTTGGAACAATACGACTCTACATGATATTACAGAGGTTCTGTTATATAAAGATCGAGAAATTTATATTGCAACTTCAAATTTAGAATTGATAATACTTGATGCTGCATGTGGCGAGGTAAAAGATATAATTAAACTGCCTAAAAATGTTGTAGCAATAGATTTTATTGTATCAATTGAGGAAGTTAATAATGCATTATTCATTAGTTGCGTAAGTGGAAATATGTTTGAAATAGTAGAAAGCTAATTTGTGAGTTCTCTTAAATCGAGATGTTTGTTTTAAAATAGTAGTATATATTCACTAAAAAAGATGTATAAAATGATTTTGATGCATCCTTTTTAGTGAATATATAAAATAATTAACTTAGTGTATTAAAGATATCATTCATAAGTATTCTAATATATTTAAAAGTAAAATGGAATAATAAACGGTAAATTGTAGGAATATATTCGATTTCTGTTCATTTTTATGAAATATATGTCCTTTTTGTTAGATTCCTTCTTTTTATTTCTATAAAATACACGTATGTAGATATGAGAAAAGGATGATGTACGTGAAGGAAACTGTTTTACAAGAAAAAATTTCTCCGCAAGAGTTGCATAAAGTTGTTCAAAAGAATACAGCTTATTATGACTTTAAGTGGGGCAAAGTAGAAAATCCAGCGCAAGGGAATACGTGGAATTGGGTAGCCTTTTTCTTCCCAACTTTTTGGTTAGCTTATCGTAAAATGTATAAGTTGTTTATTATACTTACGTTATTAGCGGTACCTAGTATCATTGTAACTCCTTTTATAGATATTCCAGATGGGATTTATTTAACATGTAGTTTAGTTCTTCAGTTAGGAACGATGATATTTACTGGATGGCAAGGAAACCGTTTATATTATAAGCATGCTGTTCGTGTATTACATAAGGGAGAAGATATGCCAGATTATGAGAAGGCGTATTACTTACAATCAAAGGGTGGCGCTAGTTTTGCTGGTATGGTTGGTTTCCAGGTTATAGTTGGAATCGTGTTTGGTGGAGCTATGTTCGGACTCTCACTTTTACCAACTGAGCCAAATATTAAAAATGTCGTTCGTTCAAGTAGTGAAGGTGTGACTTTAGAGATTATGACGGATAATCCAACTTGGAAGTTTGTGAAGAAAGAACAAGATTATGATGTAGTAGAATTTACTGGTTATGATTATGCAGAGAAGAAGAACGTGAAAATTAAATTTGCTGTTTATTTTAGTGAAGACTATTTTGAATGGCAAGAAGTACATGAAAATAATAAGAAGTTAAGTGAAGAAGAGTTAGAAGAATATCAATTTTACATTGAAGAAAATGGTTGGGGGTTCTAGTGAGAACTCGTCCATTTTGAAAAGAAGAATCTTGTGAGGGTTCTTCTTTTTTATTGTAAAACACCATACGAATTGAAATTTTGTAAAATACAATAAAAAATGAGAATTCCAGGTAGGCTTGTCAATAACGTGAGACTATGGCACTATAAAGAAATGCTGTACAAATTTTATTTATCGAGATGTAAACATCAATTTTGATTTTTACGTATAAATAATGAACGGAGGAAATGAATTTATGGCTACTTTACCAAATTGTCCAAAATGTAATTCAGAATATACGTATGAGGATGGCGTTCTTTTCGTATGTCCAGAATGTGCTCATGAGTGGGGCCAAGAAGCAGAAGCTGAAAATAATGATGGTGCAAAAGTTGTAAAAGATGCGAACGGAAACGTTCTTCAAGACGGCGATGCTGTTACTGTCATTAAAGATTTAAAAGTAAAAGGAACTTCTTCAGTTGTGAAGATCGGTACGAAAGTAAAGAGCATCCGTCTAGTTGATGGCGATCACGATATTGATTGCAAAATCGACGGTTTCGGAGCTATGAAGTTAAAATCACAATTCGTTAAGAAGGCGTAAGTAAATAAAAAGAGGAGGCGTATAGGCCTCCTCTTTTTATTATGTCATTTTTTGTCGGTAAGTCGATATTCCTTGTCGAATCGTCGATATATTTCAAAAATCGTTGATATATTTTGAGTTATGATAGATATATTCGAAAAATCGTCGATATAATTTCACTCACCGAGAAAGGTGCATCATTTACCGAGCAAAAAGCTAGATTACCGTCCGCCATAGTCAATCTCCTTCAACTGACACCGCTTATTAAAGAAAGTTTTATATCCAAGCTGCAAGAAGATAATAACCGCAAAAGCGGTACTTCCTGAAATACCGAGTATAATTGCGATTTGATATTGAATGGCTGTAAATGGTGATACACCAGATAAGATTTGTCCTGTCATCATGCCTGGTAAGCTTATAATTCCCATTCCGACCATAGAATTGATCGTTGGTAAAATAGCGGAGTCAAAACCGTCGCGTATGAGCGGGGCAGCGGCTTCTTTCGGTGTTGCACCGAGCATAAGTGCCCCCTCGATTTGACCTCTTTGCGATTTCATATTGTTTAAGAACGTATTTGCACCGAGAGAAACACCTGTCATCGCATTCCCAACTAACATTCCGGTAATCGGAACGATATATTGCGGGGCGTACCACGGATCATGTCCGATAATAACAAAGATAAATAGTAGAAGTGGCCCAATTGATCCGGCTACCATGGAAAGGGCGGCTACTCGTTTTAATTCTTTAGACATTGGGATATTAACTCGTTTATAAATATTAAAAATTGCAAAGGTAGTAATAGAAGTAATGAGAGCAATTGTATAAAATGGATTACTATTTTCAAATACGTATGTAAGGACATAGGCAACGAGTACGAGCTGAATCGTCATACGGAACGTTGCGAGCGCGATTTGTTTTTCGCGAGGTATCCCTTTTAATTTCACGAGCCCGATTAAAATAAGAATAAAAATATATGCAGCGGCAAGTTGCCAAATTTGGAGTTCAATCACGCCCTTCAACTGAGAGCACTTCCTTTCTAGTTGCACCGTTTGCTTTACTAATCTCAATAATATCGTCTGCAATTTCTTCTGGAAGCTGTTGTGAGTGCGTGATGAAGATGACTGTTTTTTTCTTTTCTTTTGCTAGCATAGTGAATTGCTTCATAACGCGTCGTTCTGTATCGCTATCTAACGCCGAAGTTGGTTCATCTAATAAATAGACAGGTGGATCCATAAGTACGATACGTGCAAAAGCAAGTCGTTGTTTTTCGCCACCTGATAATGAATCAGCGTTGTCTTCTAAATTTTTTTCCAAGCTAACAGTCGTTAATGCACTTCGCAAGGCAGCATCATTTGGAAATGGTTTTTCAGAAAGACGAAGTCCCATTAATAGATTGTTTTTAATGGTTCCATCGAAAATAGGTGGCGTTTGCCCAAGCATGACTACGTCACGTCGTAATTGAATAGGGGGATAGTCAGAAATCAATTTTCCGTTATATTCAATTGTTCCAGATGTTGGAGATTGTAGATCATTTAACATACGGAGCAATGTGCTTTTTCCACTCCCACTCTCGCCGATAATACATGTGATTTTTTCTTTTTGAATCTGTAAATAAGGAATGTGCAGTATATCTTTATATGTAACGTCTTTTAATATAAACATAGATGGCTCCTTTCTGATTCTAGTTCTATCGTATCAAAAAAGAGAAGGTAACGGTTATAAAGAGCAACGTTTTTTCTTCGTCTTGATTTCTATTAATAAGTTAAGTAAACGATCTAATTCTTGGCTGAAAGAAATTACTTTATGATGAGTGAATCCGTACTTTTCAACGAGATAGATCAATTCTTTCTTCTTCGCTTCTATGCGATCATTTAATTTCGTTACGTTCATAAGTGAAATGAAATGCCTCCTGTAAAAGTATTTACAACACAAAAAATAAGACCGAATGAATTCGGCCTTAAAGGAAATAAAACAACTTATCAATAGCATACACTGTTTATTGGTAGTTTTTAATATGAAAATGAAAAATAAATCATGATTCATATTGAGAAAGATGTGTCTGATAATTATATTTTAACGAATAAGAGGCTGCCTAATTAGGAGACAGCCTGTAAAGTATTAACCGTTATGATATTTGTACATCCAGAGGATACCGGATTTTAGTAACCTTGGTACACGTCCCATTAATGGTTGGTTTGCTAGCAAACCAAAGCCATGCTTCTTACCAAGAGAGCCGAGAACACCTTTTAATTTAATGACAGGTAGTTCGTCAGGAAGTGGTTCATTATTCCAACGTTTTAATAATATTTGGACAATTTGTTCCCCTTGACCTTCAGCAAGTTGTGCAGATGGTGCGTGTGGCAGTGCTGCACAATCTCCTACAACATATACGTGCTCGTTATTTGGAATATTGTGATATTTTGTTAAAACAACCCGTCCGCTACCATCTTGTTCAACTGGAAGGTTTCGAACAACTTCATTTGCTTGAATACCAGCTGTCCAGACGATTGCATCACATTCAAGTGGTTCATCGTGGTTGTACACAATATTTGGCTCTACTTTTGTAATGTTAGAGTTTCGTATAATAGTAACTTTATGTTTTACGAACCATTCTTCTACATATCTACTTAATTTTTCTGGATATGGGAATAGAATTCTATCTTTTCGATCAAATAAGTAGATTTTTAAATCAGAACGGCTTTCGCGAAGTTCACTTGCAACTTCAACGCCACTTAATCCAGCACCAACGACAGCTACCGTTGCATTTGGTTCTAGACTATTTAATTGTTCATATGTCTTACGTGTTTGTTCAATCGATTGTAGGCTATGTGTATATTCCTTCGCCCCAGGAACGTTATGGTATTTATCCTCACAGCCAAGTCCAATAATTAAATCATCATATTGGATTGCTTCGCCGCCATCGAGATGAACAGCTTTTTCTTCGAGATCAATATTTGTTACTGTGCCGTATTGAATATTGAGGCGTGGGTGTTCAGGAAACGGTATACGAATATGCGTTTCTGAAATAGTACCCGCAACTAATGCATAATATTCAGTTTTGAAGCAATGATATGGTACTTTGTCGATTAATGTCACTTGTACATCATCTGGAAGTTGGTTGCTTGGAAGTAGCCGTTGCAGAATTCTCATTCCACCGTAGCCGCCACCTAATATTACGAGGTGTTTCATGATGGATTACCCCTTTTCTGTTGAAATATCCCCTAATCATAAAATTTTATATTAATAAAATATTTTGACTTTACTCAATCAAATTATATCGAATTTGTGAACAAATAACAATGCATGAATGAATACTCTGTTGTACAATAAGAAGAAAAGTAGAGTAAACGATCTGTATTATTTAGTTACCATTTCATCGTAAATAGCATGTTATATAGAAGGAATCATCTATTTTGAAGTGAAATAATGAAGTAACTAAATAGTTTAGAAGGTGTAATGAAAACAACAAGAAACAGCTTAGTTTTTTTCTTATAGATGAAGTCAGAAAGTAATTTGTTTTGTAGTACAGGGGGGAGAATTTTGATTAAACCATTAATTGAATTTTGTGTAGGTAACCTTGCAAGTGGTTCACAAGCAGCTTTAGAGAAATTAGAAAAAGATCCGAATTTAGATGTAATGGAGTATGGTTGTTTAGGATATTGTGGCATTTGTTTTGAAGGACCGTTTGCACTTGTAAATGGTGAAGTAGTACAAGGTGCTACAGTAGAAGAACTTGTTAATAATGTATATGAGTATTTGGATGAAAATCCAATGTTTTAAGGTGTTGCAATCGGCAGCACCTTTTTCTTATGAGATAAAATCTTCTTTTGCAGGGAGATAATATTGTATATAAATAAAAAAAGGCCCTTTTAGAAGGGCTTTTTTCTTACACAATTTGCGCAAGACTGGCTCATCGCCAAATGTTGTCAAATATGAGAAACGGGGGACATTCATATTGTGTTCTAAAAGCGTGCATTTTATACTTAACATAACAAATTATTTTTGGAGTGAATACAAATGAGCCAATTTTCTTTTACAAAAATGCATGGTCTTGGCAATAGTTATATATATGTAAATATGTTTGAAGAACAAATTCCTGAAGAAGATTTAGCTCTTGTGGCGGAAAAAGTTTCAAATATTAATACTGGTATTGGAGCAGATGGAATGATTTTAATTTGTCCATCTGACGTAGCGCCGGTGAAAATGCGCATGTTTAATAATGATGGATCAGAAGGAAAGAGCTGTGGTAACGGTTTACGCTGCGTAGCGAAATATGCGTATGAGCATAAACTAGTAGAAGATACAGTTTTCACAATTGAAACGTTAGCTGGCATTGTAACGGCGGAAGTAACGGTAGAAGAAGGGAAAGTTACATTAGCGAAAATTGATATGGGAGCACCTCGTTTAACCCGTGCAGAAATACCGATGCTTGGTGAAGGTGAAACACCATTTATTCGTGAAAACTTCTTATACAATAACCATCGTTATGCATTTACAGCTGTTTCAATGGGAAATCCGCATGCAGTTATTTTTGTTGATGATGTAGACCAAGCACCTCTTACAACGCTTGGTCCAGTCCTTGAGACACATGAAATGTTCCCGGAACGAGTAAATGTTGAATTCATCGAAATCTTAAATGAGGAAGAGATGAACTTCCGCGTTTGGGAACGTGGATCTGGTGTAACACAAGCTTGCGGAACAGGGGCGTGTGCTGCAGTTGTAGCCTCTATTTTAAATGGAAAAATGGAACGTGGTAAGGAAATTACAGTTCATTTAGCTGGCGGCGATTTAATGATTGCATGGACAGAAGAAGGAAACGTGTTAATGAAAGGACCAGCAGAAGTAATTTGCCGCGGAGTGTATGAGTACAAGATAGAAGCGTAAAGATGTATAATAGAACGAGAACAGAAAGGATGGTGTATTTCATGATTGAAGTTACAGAACAAGCAGCTTTTCAAATTAAAGATATGTTAAAAGATGCTGAAGATGGAGAGAAGTACGTGCGCCTTGCTGTACACGGCGGCGGATGTAGTGGTCTTTCTTACGGCTTAGGATTTGAAGTAGAACCAAAAGAAGACGACACAGTTCTTGAGTTTTTCGGTGTTGAATTTGTTATCGATAAAGAAAGTGCTCCCATTGTTAAAGGAGTAAAAATTGATTATAAACAATCTATGCTTGGCGGGGGATTCACAATCGATAATCCAAACGCAATCGCATCATGCGGATGTGGATCATCTTTCCGTACAGCGACGAATGCTGGTAAGCCAGAAGAGTGCTAAGTTTTTAGTTGAAATAGAGAAAGACCTTTTTAGCGATGGAGTGCAATCGTTAAGGAGGTCTTTTCTTTTGCCGTAAAAGTCCAATTGGTGACGGCATGAAGGTTTCTAAAGTGAAGAAATAATTATTATCTTACAAAAGTGTAATGTTCGTGTCATGTTTTTGAATTTCTTCTTTAAGCTTTGGGTTTTAAGATAACAATATAAGAAAAAACATATGAGGTGAAGGAAATGAAAAGATATATTGCACTGTTTAGTATTTTAGTTGTATTCGCAAGCCTGTTAGTTGGTTGTGATATTAACCGTATGGGGAAAGATCAGTACTATGTTCAAATCACAGCTGATGGAATTGAAAAAAATGAGAAGTCTGATAGCGGAGAGCCTTACAAATATTTTGAGTATAAATTAAAAGGATTCGATAAAGATGGAAAAGAAAAAGAATTAGAATTCACAGCTCAAAAAAACTTACGTAAAGATGCATTCCTACGCGTATATCATTCAGATAAAAAAGGTGTTTCGGCTTGGGAAGAAGTAAAGAAAGACGAGCTTCCTGCGAAAGTGAAAGAAAAATTAGGTGCAAAATAAGAAAGAAAAAAGGAATTGACGAACAGGGTCAATTCCTTTTTATATTTTCAAAATCATCTTCTGAAATGACTGTAAATCCGTGTCTTTTGAATAAAGCAGTTGTTACCCCGTAACCAGTTTGTTTATTCCCGTTAAATTCTCCCGTGTAAATGGTAGAACTACCACAAGAGGGACTGCGTTCTTTCAAAATAATATATTCTGGATGCAAATTTTTAATTTGTTCTAGCGCTTTATAAGCCCCACTTACGAAAGATTCTGTGACATCTTCACCGTCTTTTGTCATCACTTTCGCTTTTCCATCTAAAACGTCATCGCCATTCCCGCCAATAATCTCAGCTGAAGGACGAGGCGTTGGCAATCCTCCTAATACTTCAGGACAAATGAGGACTGTATCTTCTTGTTGCAGGAGTTCCTCTATTTTTGAAACGAGATTGTCATTTCCATCATATCGACAAGCAATACCACCTAAACAAGCGCTAATTACAATCATATTTTCATCTCCAATAAAAAATATTAATTACCAAGCCAAATTCCCTTCCGGCTCCTTATTTATAAGTGAGGTGATAAAAATGGGAAGCTTATATAACTTAATGAAACCATATAGTGAATTTCGAAGTAAAGAAGAATTTAATACATATCAAAAACAAGTTTTGAAATATTATCGATTTCAATTAAATAAAACGGATGCTACCATTATTCATTTTTTAGGAAAGTATGCAGTGAATGAGAAACAGAAAACAGTAGGAGTTGCTTGTCCGTTAATGGAGACGATTGCGACGAATGTTGGAAAGAGCATTCGTACAGTACGCCGCTCTATTGCAAAGTTAGAGGAATTAGGAATTATAAAGCGTGTCGCAACAAAAGAAAGACATAAGCGCGGCGGGTATAGTGCGAACTTATATGTTTTTCTTATATCTGCAATTGACCGTATGGATGACCGTATGAAAATGTCCGCTTGTAAAAGTGAGGATTATGCAGCTGGCTGTAGTAAAAATGAGCAAAAAAATGAGGGGGAAACAGTTCTTTTTAAAAACTTTCCACAAATAAAAGAGAATAGAAAAGGAACGTACGAACTTGATGAGACGTATTGCCGTCACGATATACCGAAGCCTTTTATATATGCACTTCTGCCGATGACGAGTAATCCGAAGAAGATTAATATATTTTGGAGTAAGGTGGAGCTTGCTTATAAAAAGAGCGGATTATTAGAGCAAGGTGTTTTACTGGAGCAAATATTAGCTGATGAAGAAGTGTATGGAAATTTCATTTGGCGAGTAAAGAGTGTTGTGAGAGCGTATAAATACGGAGAAATCCGTAAAAATGTGAAGGCTCTTTTATATAGTACAGTGCGGGATTTATTTTTAGAGGTTGGATTAGAATGGGGAGCAGCCGTGAGAAGAAGTAAGGGGATACCGTTATTTGATCCATTTAAAAAGGAGCCATGCGTATAATACATGACTCCAAATAGTTAATCAAACTTTCTTACAACTGGAACGCGAATCGCTACAAATAGTACGAAGACGATAACGGCGATTGCACCGCTCTTCATAACGGTTACGATTGGAATTCCTATTGCAAGTGCGATTGATGTGAATGCATATGAAAGCGGGATAAAGCCCATTGATGATAGCATAAGCAAACTCATTACGCGTCCCATCATTTCTTCTTTTACTGTCGATTGAATCATCGCCATCAGTGGAACGATAGCCATTGCGATTGTAATACCATAAAACATGCCAGCTAATAATGCTTGCCATAGTACAGTGCTAAAGTTGATGGATAAGAAGAAGACACCAGACAGTAGCATCATGATAATGCAAAATAGACCGCGTCTACGATTAATATTTTTTAAACCGACAATGACAGCGCCTATTGCCATTCCGCCGCCTACAGACGCTTCTAAGTAACTAAACTGAAGCGAATCACCGTGCAGAACATTTTTAATGAAAAGCGGGAAACCGACTTGCATCGGACCGATTAAAAATAAGTTTAGAAAGGCGCTACAAATAAGGAAAGTTGAAAGGAATGGAGATTCCTTTACATATAAAATTCCTTCTTTAATAGAAGTGAACATGCTTTTGTCTGTATTTTGCTGCTCTGGCATCGTAAATTGTATTTTTTGAACGAGTATAGCTGCGACAATGAGTAATAAAATTGTAATCGAGAAAATCGTTTCATAGTTCGTAAATTTAATAAGAATGCCGCCAAGTACAGGCCCTAAAATAACCGATGCTTGGTTCGTCATTTGTGTAAGTGAGTTTGCTTGTGTTAAACGGCTTTTTTCGACAAGTTCAGGCAAGATAGATCCATCAGCTGACCAGAAAAAAGCATCAGCAAGTCCAAAGAATAAAGCGAATAAAGCAAATGTATATAGTGTTACATCACCTACGATGAACCATGTAAGGATAGTTGCGACGAGAATAGCACGAACAATATTAGAATAAAACATAATGTTTTTTTTCGGGAATTTATCAGCTACAGCGCCGCCGATAATCATAAAAATAAGCCTTGGAACACTAAGAGCTACGAAAACAACACCGAGTGATGCCTCAAGGTTTAATGTTTTTGCTATGTACCACGTTTGTGAAAAAGTAAAAAAGGCTAAAGCGAAACTTGAAAAAAGAGTAGCTGCCCAAAGAAAAAGGAAATTCGTATTTTTTAATAACGGTTTTCCGCTTCCTTCTAAAGCAGATTTATTTTGTTGTAGTTCCTCCATATTGCTTCCTTTCTATGCGACAAATTTAAACTAAAAAACTTGTTAACAATCACTTTATCCCGCGTTAACGGGCAGTAAAACTCCCACCTCAAAATTTGGCTCGAGCAAAGAAGCTAGGTGGGAGACTAACTGCCCGTAAATGTCCGATTGGTTCAACTAATACTCAGTGGTGGGGGATGAATCCCCCCCACCACTGAGTATAGTTTCACTTTATACAGTTTCTAATATTTCTATACTGCACTTTCTCATTGTAGACAATTATGTTGGATTTGCACAGTGGCTATTTAACGACAAAAAAGAAGATACCATTTGGTATCTTCTTTTTTGTCGTTTAGGCTAATGCAATATAAATATCCAATTGTGCGTTGTTTGGATCTGTTGCTTTTTCATCGTATAGCTCGAAGTCTATTGTGAAAGCACGTTTGTTTTCTTTTGACCATTTCCAAATATATTCCCAAGCTTCGCAAACGACTTCAGCAACTGGTCCTTTTCTCGTTGTAAATACCGCATACGTAGCGGCAGGTATTGTTAAAGTTGTCATATTTTCAGGAACGTCTTCTAATGAAGAAACGGGCATACCAATTGTGAATTGATATGTACCAGTTTCATCTGATTCGTAGTTTGAGTAAAAAGCGAATGTTTCTTTCGTTTGTTGATTTGGGATGTGATGCATGATTTGTTCGTGGAAGTAGCGATTCCAAAGCCCTGGAATTTTTCCTTCAGTAGATGCCTCTTTTTCGTTGGTCGTCGTAATCGAAATGCCTATTGCTTGGAAAGCTTCTTTTTTTACGATAGTAGGTTCTTTCATTTTAAAATATCCCCCTTATTAGATAGAACGTTTGTTCTTATTTATTGTAACATATTTTGGAAGGGAACGATAGCGTAATAAAAAAGAACTCCTTCGCATAAAAGGAGTTCTTTTCATTTCTATATTAAAACATACTTGAGCTGTGCATCGGTTGAAGTTTCGCGTTTGGATCAAAGTAAGCTTTTGCATTGTTTACTGCTGTCGGTGCTTCACCGAAGCCGCAAGCAATGAGTTTTACTTTTCCTTCATATGTACAAATGTCACCAGCGGCGTAAATGCCAGGAATATTTGTTTCCATTTTCGAGTTCACGAGAATGCTGTTTTTTTGTATATCTAAGCCCCAGTTTTTTATTGGTCCAAGGGAAGAAACGAAGCCGTAGTTTACGATTACATCATCAACATCGATGATAATTTTTTCTTCCGTTTTTACATGCTGAAGAACGACTTGTTCAATTTTGTCATCACCAATGAGTTCTACTGGAACGTATGGTGTGCTTACTTCTGCACGAGAGTTCATTAAGCTTTCTACGCTATGTTCATGAGCACGGAATTTATCACGACGATGAACGATTGTAACTTTGTCGGCGATTGGCTCTAACATCATTGTCCAATCAACAGCTGAATCGCCGCCGCCAAATACTACGACGCGCTTACCAGCAAATTTATTCATATCATCAACGAAATAATGTAAGTTTTTCTTTTCATACTTTGCTGTTCCTTCTAATTCTAAGCGGCGTGGTTGGAAAGCACCATTGCCAGCAGTAATAATTACTGATTTAGAATAGTGAGTTTGCTTATTTGTAACAAGTTTAAATATACCGTCAGCTTGTTTCTCAAGCGTATCAACAGCTTCTTCTAAACAAACGGTTGGATCAAATTTCTTCATTTGCTCTTTTAAGTTATCAACTAATTCTTGTGCACGCACTTTCGGGAATCCGGCTACATCATAAATGTATTTTTCAGGGTAGAGCGCGGATAATTGTCCTCCAAGCTGAGGTAAGCTTTCAATAATTTTTACACTTGCTTGTCTCATACCACCATAAAATGCTGTGAATAGTCCTGTTGGCCCACCACCAATAATTGTTATGTCGTAAACTTTTTGATTTTCTGCCACTTTCATTCCCCCTATAGATGGAATTTTGATATTGATTTCATATATTGTTCATATGTACACGAAAATCCTGCAAATGATGACACTTTCAAATAAATGATAGCATATTTGAGTTCATAATACTTCTGAAAACGACTGAATTGTGTGTAAGTTTTCGCATAGATGTTTTTTACATTGTATAAAATATACAGAAAGGAAAATACATGAAAAAAAGGCTGAAAAACCCTTGAAAACGCTATGTTATTTTAAAATATTGATAATTCTCCAGACGCTTGAATTCTGGAATAAAACCGACTAATATAGGGAAGTATTATGTTAAATTTCTATGACAAAATTCGTACGATTTTTTGACTGCGTTTTGTTATGATATAGAATGTGATAAATTCCACATTCTTGACAAATAGAGTTTTTAGTACTTGGTATTATTTTTCATTACTATTATATAAAGAAAAGGGTTGTGATTTGGTGAAGACTCCAAAAATCGTAGTTTTAGGTGCAGGTTATGGCGGGATGATTACGACTGTTCGTCTGCAAAAAGCATTATCTGTAAATGAAGCTGAAATTACGTTAGTAAACAACAACAGCTATCACTACCAAGCGACTTGGTTACACGAGAGCGCAGCTGGTACATTACAAGATGAAAAAATCTGTCTAGATATTCAAGACGTTATTGATACAAATAAAGTGAACTTTGTACAAGATACAGTAGTAGAAATTAAAGCTGCTGAAAAACGCATTATCTTAAAAGACGGCGAGTTAGAATATGACTACTTAGTAATCGGTCTTGGTTTCGAATCAGAAACATTCGGAATTACAGGATTAAAAGAGCACGCATTCTCAATCGCTAACATTAATGCAACTCGTCAAATTCGTGAGCATATGGAAGCTAGCTTCGCTAAATATGCAGATGAAAAGCGCGATGAGTTAGTAACAATCGTTGTTGGTGGTGCTGGATTTACTGGTATCGAGTACGTAGGTGAGCTTGCAAACCGCGTTCCTGAACTTTGTAAACAGTACAATGTACCACGTGAAAAAGCACGTATTATTTGTGTAGAAGCTGCTCCAACAGCACTTCCAGGTTTCGATCCAGCGTTAGTAGAATACGCTGTGAAACAACTTGAGAAAAAAGGTGTAGAATTCCGCATCGGTACAGCAATTAAAGAAGCAACTGAAGAAGGTATTATCGTTGCGAATGGCGATGACACTGAATTAATTAAGTCTGAAACAGTAGTTTGGGCTGCAGGTGTTCGTGGTAACGGTATTGTGGAAGAGTCTGGTTTTGAAGCAATGCGCGGACGTGTAAAAGTTGATGAGTACATGCACGCTCCAGGATACGAAGATGTATTCATGGTTGGTGACGCAGCGTTAATCATTAACGAAGAAATTAACCGTCCATACCCACCAACAGCACAGATCGCAATTCAACAAGGTTACAACATTGCGCACAACTTAACTGTGTTAGTTCGTGGTAAAGGCGAAATGAAGAAATTCGTATTCGACAATAAAGGATCTGTATGTTCTTTAGGTCATGACGATGCAATGGGCGTTGTTATGGGCAAAAAGTTAACAGGTTGGAAAGCTTCCTTCATGAAGAAAGTTATCGATAACCGTTACCTATTCTTATTAGGTGGACCTTTATTAGTTCTTAAAAAAGGTAAATTAAAGTTCTTTTAATATATAGTAGAAAAAGCAGAAACGGCTAAGAGCTGTTTCTGCTTTTTTCATTTTAAAAATATAGTATAATGTATGAAAAGAAAGAATATTCTGTCCGTTCTAATAGAGGAGGGTACTGCATCATGGAGAAGCGAGGAAAAGTATGGTTAGCTGTCAGTGGGCTAGTAGCTACAAAAGATGGCAGGTGGCTATTCGTTAAGAAGAAATACAGTGGATTAAAGGGGAAATGGTCTTTGCCGGCTGGTTTTGTAAATGAAGGTGAGACCGTTGATGAAGCTGTGAAGCGTGAAGTGTTAGAAGAGACAGGTATTGTCGCTCATGTGAAGGGGATCATTGGTGTTAGATCGGGCGTGATTCGCAATGAGATTAGTGATAATATGATTATTTTCCTTTTGGAGCCTGAAGGGGAAGAGATTATTGTACAGGAGAAGGAATTGTCTGAAGTAGCGTTTCTACATCCGGATACGATTGCGGACGATCCAAATACGTCTGTGCTTATTACATATTTGTTAGAAAGACAATCAGAATTACATCTTGAAATGGACAAAACATTAAATCCAGGAGAGCAATTTGGTTATACAGCCTATCACGTATTTACGGCACGTACGAAGGAGAGGGAGAAAGAGTGAGTATACCGGTATTACTTATTTCAATGATGTTATTTTTCATTTTGTTTTTTGGAATTGGATTTTTACTCAACATGATATTGCGAGCGACATGGGTAATGGTTATTGTATATCCGATTGTTTGTATGCTTATTATTAATAAGGCGAGTGTGTGGGATTATTTTTCAAAGCCAAAAGAAACATTCTCTTCATTTGGGACAAGTGTATCGCATTTAGGACAAGCAGATTTGTTTATTTTATCTACTGGATTGGTTGGTGCTGTTTTAGCAGGAATCGTCATTAAGAAACTTCGGAAAAGCGGATATCAAATGTTTTAATCTCCAATGCAATTGGAGATTATTTTTTTGCATATTCTTTCATCGTATAGGGAATGATTAACGATGAAGGAGTGTGGAATATAAAAATGTTAAAACGATATTGTATTCGCATTATGATGACTTGTTTACTTGTATCCGCATTATGCGTAACATGGAATGCTTTCACAGGAGTTTCTTTATTAGAGATTGTAAAGAAATATGAGGGAACGAGTGCAAAAGAAGTACATGCAGCAGAAGTTAAGAGAAATGTTGCTCCGAGTAAAGAAGTGATAAATGCTTTAGAGCAGGCAAATGACTGGTCTAAATATCGTTCAATTGAAATGACTGCAACAGGTTATACATCGGGAATTGAGTCAACTGGTAAGAGGCCGGGACATCCGGAGTATGGTATTACATATTCAGGTGTTAAGGCGAAACGGGATTTATATTCCACAATCGCAGCGGACTTACGCGTATTCCCGATTGGAACAATTTTATTCATACCAGGTTATGGGTATGGTGTAGTAGCTGATAAGGGCGGTGCAATAAAAGGAAACCGTCTTGATTTGTATTATGATACGGTGAAAGATGTTTATAGCCAATGGGGTAAGAAAAAAGTAAATGTGTATATAGTTAAGCTAGGAAATGGTAAGTTTTCAGAAGAAGAGTTAACGATGTTAAATCAAGACGAAACGATGCAAGTGTTTCGTGGTCAATATTTAAAACAAAGATAGTCTAGTGGTAATTACCCTAGACTTTTTTAATTTTATATCGGATGTAACAGAAGTTAGAATTGTCGCATTTTATCGAAAATAAAGTTATAATAAAGATAGAGTAGAGAAATTTAGGGGGTCTGAACATGTTTCACGTACAAAAAGAATTAGGAAGCCATGAAGCGGTGATTGTTGCCTTATTTGAAGAAGAGAAAACGAGTAGTTTTGTACAAGAACTGGACAAAGCGTTTGAAGGACAATTACAAGTTTTATTAGAAGAGAAAGAACTTTCTACGAAGAAGAAAGCTATTTCAAAAGTACATAGTTTAGGAAAAACAAATGTGAAACGCTATTATTTCGTTGGTTTAGGTAAGAAAGAATCTTATACGACTGAAACATTACGTGCAGCTCTTGGTAAGGCATTTAAAACATTGCAAGCAGCAAAAGTACAAGATGCAGCAGTCTTGCTTGATTCTTTCGTAACAGAGAAATTAGACGCGATTGATGTCGCTCATATCGCAGCAGAAGTACAAGGCCTTGGTACATATGAGTTACAAACGTATAAATCAGATAAAAAGGATCGTGTGGAGCTAGAGAAGTTCACGGCTATTACAGCGGAAGATACACAAGAAATTGAAGCCGCATTAACAGTTGGCTACGTACATGGACGTGCAACAAATTCAGCTCGTACACTTGTAAATATGCCGCCAAACGTATTAACAGCGACAAAGCTTGCTGAGTATGCCGTTGAGTTAGCTGAGAAGTATGATATGGATTATAAAGTTCTTGAGAAAGAAGAGATGGAAGAGCTTGGTATGGGTGCGCTACTTGCAGTAAACCAAGGTAGTGTAGAGCCACCAAAAATGATCGCTCTTATTTATAAAGGAAAAGAAGAGTGGACAGATGTTATTGGATTCGTTGGAAAAGGAATCACATACGATACAGGCGGTTATTCTTTAAAACCACGTGAAGGCATGGTCGGTATGAAAGGTGATATGGGCGGTGCGGCTGCTGTATTAGGTGCGATGGAAATTATCGGTGAACTTCGCCCAGAGCAAAATGTGATCGCTGTTATTCCATCAACAGATAACGTTGTAAGTGGTACAGCATTTAAGCCAGACGATGTAATCACATCTATGAGCGGAAAAACAATTGAAGTATTAAATACAGATGCAGAAGGTCGCTTAGCATTAGCTGACGGTATTACGTATGCTAAAAAATTAGGTGCAAACTACCTTATTGATGTTGCGACATTGACAGGTGGAGTAATTGTTGCACTTGGAAATCATACGACAGGTGCAATGACAAACAATGAAGAGTTATTCGAGCAAGTACTAGAGGCATCTATGGAAACAGATGAATCAATTTGGCAATTACCGATTTTTGATCGTGATAAAGAGCGCGTGAGAAACAGTAAGTTTGCTGATTTAAATAACTCACCAGGCCGCGAAGGACATGCGGTTATGGCAGGTACATTCCTAGGTGAATTCGCTGAAGATACACCTTGGGTACACTTAGACATCGCTGGAACATCTGAATCATCAGGAGCGCATGATTTAGGACCAGCTGGAGCGACAGGTGCAATGGTACGTACACTTGCAACGCTTGTTGAACGTTTCGGAGAAGAATAGGATAATAAGAGAAGGCTGTTCCTACATTTTGGAACAGCCTTTTTTATTGATATATGGTGTTACGGCCGATGTAACTTTACTTTATAGAGAAATTGTATATAAAGTCCCGTTTAAAGCAAAGGAAGTGCGGCCCGTTTCTTCAGAGACAACTAAAATAAGTGCATCGCTTTTTTCTGATAAGCCAATTGCAGCTCTGTGACGTGTTCCGAGTTCAGGATCAACTTCTGTACTTTTCGTTAATGGAAGAATATTAGCAGCAGAAACGATATGGTTATTTTTAACGAGAACGGCTCCGTCATGAAGAGGGTTCCCTGGATAAAAAATTGATTCGAGCAGTGGTGCGGTTAAATGAGCATGTAATGTTGTTCCAGTTTGAATACAAGATTCAAGTGGCTCGTTTCGTTCCACAACAATAAGAGCACCATGTTTTCTGGCACTTAAATGTTGAACAGCTGTTGTAATGAACTGTGAGCTTTCTGTATAAGGTGATAAATACGCTTGAATATAGTATGTAGCTGCCAGTGTTTGTACATTTGCTAACATATGATGAATATCTTCCATCTTGCACAAAATACATTCATCTTCTTTATCAATTGCTTGCCTCATAATTGATAATTCTTTTTCAGCAATTTCAATCATTTGCTTTGTTTGTATTTTGAGCTCTTCTGACAAGCCCCATTCTTGCATAATCCTCATTCCCTTTAGTGGAGTATTTAATCATAGTGTATACAAATATTCCTAGTAAAATCCTGTTAGATTGTAAAAAATATTGAGATACAGGTTGTTTTTTTCATATAATAAAGGTATGACAAGCGAGAGGGGATAGAGGTATGAACTGGAAACAAGAATTTAGTCGCTGGCTTTCATATGCAGAGTTAGATGCAGAACTAAAAGAACAGTTAGAAAACATGAAGCAAGATGAGAAAAAAATCGAGGACAGCTTTTATAAAAATCTAGAATTCGGCACAGGTGGTATGCGTGGTGAACTTGGTGCTGGTACGAACCGTCTGAACGTATACACAGTTCGTAAAGCGACACAAGGATTAGCGAAGTTTATTGAAAAGTTAGGTGAAGAAGCGAAGAAGCGTGGTGTTGTTGTAGCGTATGATTCTCGCCATAAATCACCTGAGTTCGCAATGGAAGTTGCTGCTACACTAGGTGCACACGGCATTACAACATATGTGTTTGAAAGCTTACGTCCAACGCCAGTGCTTTCTTTCGCAGTTCGTCATTTACATACAGTGAGTGGAATCGTTCTTACGGCAAGTCATAATCCGCCTGAATATAACGGTTATAAAGTATACGGTGAAGATGGTGGGCAGTTGCCTCCAAAAGAAGCTGATGAATTAATTAGCTACGTAAACGCAGTAGAAGATGAATTAACAGTTGAGGTTGCTGATGTGGAGCAATTAAAAGCTGACGGTTTATTACATATTATTGGACAAGAAGTCGATGATGCATATGCTGCAGAATTGAACAATGTCATTATTAATAAAGAAATGGTACAAAAGGTTGGGAAAGACTTAAAAATCGTCTTCACACCACTACACGGAACATCAAATATTTCTGTACGCCGTGGTTTAGAAGAAGTTGGATTTACAGATGTAACAGTTGTAAAAGAGCAAGAGTTACCAGATCCGAACTTCTCTACAGTAAAATCACCGAACCCAGAAGAGCATGCAGCATTTGAATATGCAATTCGTGACGGTGAGAAGGTAGGCGCAGATGTGTTAATCGCAACGGATCCTGACGCAGACCGCCTTGGTGTAGCAGTTCGTAATCACGATGGTGAGTTCCAAGTATTAACTGGTAACCAAACAGGTGCATTAATGCTTGATTACTTATTATCTCAAAAGAAAGAAAACGGAACACTACCAGAGAACGGTGTTGTATTAAAAACAATCGTAACGTCTGAAATTGGTCGTACAATCGCGAAAGCATACGGTTTAGATACAGTTGATACGTTAACTGGATTTAAATTTATCGGTGAGAAAATTAAACAGTATGAAGAAAGCGGACAATACGAATTCCAATTCGGTTATGAGGAAAGCTATGGTTATTTAATCCGTCCATTCTGCCGTGATAAAGATGCAGTACAATCTGTTCTATTTGCATGTGAAGTAGCTGCATACTACAAATCACAAGGTAAAACGTTATACGATGGTCTATTAGAAGTGTTTGAGAAGTACGGTTTCTTCCGTGAAGATCTTGTATCGTTAACGCTAAAAGGAAAAGATGGAGCGGAACAAATTCAAGAAATGATGGCAACATTCCGTGAAAATCCTCCGAAAGAAGTAGCGGGCTTAACAGTTGTAGCAGTTGAAGACTATAAAGCGAGCATGATTACATCTTTACAAGATGGACATAAAGAAGAGATTCACTTGCCGAAATCAAATGTGTTAAAATATCAATTAGAAGATGGTTCTTGGTTCTGCCTACGTCCATCTGGAACTGAACCGAAGATTAAGTTCTACTTCGGTGTTCAAGATAATTCTTTACAAAATAGTGAACAAAAGTTACTTACTATTAAAGAAGATATTATGAATCGTTTATAATATAAAGTAATTTTAAGTAGTAAGGAACAAAAGGGAGCGAAACCTCCCTTTTGTTTTATGTAGGAAATGATTGCTATGAATTCCGACAGGAGAGAGGGTATTTTGTGATGAAAAAAGTAAGAAAAGCGATAATCCCAGCAGCTGGATTAGGAACACGTTTTTTACCAGCAACGAAAGCGATGCCGAAAGAAATGTTACCGATTGTTGATAAACCAACTATCCAATACATTGTAGAAGAAGCAGTAAAATCAGGAATCGAAGATATTATTATCGTTACTGGTAAAACGAAGCGTTCTATTGAAGATCATTTTGATAATGCATTTGAGTTAGAGCAAAACTTATTAGAAAAGAAAAAGTATGAGTTACTTGAAAAAGTACAGGCTTCTTCAAAAATGGTGGATATTCACTATATTCGTCAAAAAGAACCAAAAGGATTAGGTCATGCTGTTTGGTGTGCGCGTAAATTCATTGGTGATGAGCCATTCGCTGTTTTATTAGGTGATGATATCGTTCAAGCTGAAAAACCATGTTTACGTCAATTAATTGAAGAATATGATAAAACGCTTTCTTCTGTTATTGGTGTACAAACGGTTCCAGAAGATGAAACACACCGTTACGGAATTATCGATCCGTTAGAGCAGGAAGGACGTCGTTACCAAGTTCGCAATTTCGTTGAGAAACCAGCAGCAGGTACAGCACCTTCAAACTTAGCAATTATGGGACGTTACGTTTTAACACCTGAAATCTTCATGTTCTTAGACCAGCAACATATTGGTGCTGGTGGCGAAATTCAGTTAACAGATGCGATTCAAAGCTTAAACGAAATTCAACGTGTATTCGCTTACGACTTCGAAGGAAAGCGCTACGACGTAGGTGAAAAGTTAGGATTTGTTCAAACAACAATCGAAATGGCACTGCAACACCCAGAATTACGTGATGACATGGTTACGATGATGAAGAAAATTTTAGAAGAACAAGCGAATCAAGAGTCTTAATATAAAAAAGGAGTTGTTCCAGTAGGAACAACTCCTTTTTCTTATGAAATCGTCGAATGAGAATGCTGATAAGCGGAACGACGTACAGCATAGTATATACGAGGTGCGATAATAGCACCGATAATGGTAAATGCAATATCTTTTACTGCGAACCACATCATAATCATCCAAGCCGCTTTATAGCTCATATTACCACCCATGAAGAGATTGACTGCTCCGTACATGTAAGTAGTACCGATAATATACGTTAAAATGATTCCTGTGAACGAAGCAATTGCAAATGTACTGAATGTCGGTCGTTCTTTTTGTTCTACTAGTTTTCCTGATACGTAAGCAACGATAATAAATGCAATAATAAAGCCACCAGTAGGATCTAAAAGTGCTCCAAATCCAGCTTTGAAGTTAGCGAAGATTGGCGCACCTGCTACTCCAACAAGCATGTAAACGGTCATTGATAATGCACCAAGTCTACTTCCAAGAAGAAGCCCTGCTAAAATTGCGAAAAATGGTTGCATAGATAGTGGGACGCCCGCTATTTGTAAGAATGGTGCCCAAGATACAATATTTGCACCAATGGCCATAAGAGCAACGAACATGGCAGCTAATGCTAAATCTAAAACATGAAATCTTCTCATAATGTTAACCTCCTGTTGTTTTTAGGTTAACATTATCGTAGCGAAAAGATTTACTTGTTGTCAATTAAAATATTTTGATAAGAAGGCTTCAAATAGTCTCTTAACAACGTATAAGGAATACGAAATTGCGGAATTCCACTTGAATAAGGGGCAATTTCATATAAAGGGAAATAAATGACGAGATTGTCCGGTTCTAAAAAGAAGTGGAACTTTTTCGTGCTCATGACTTTTTCAGATGCATCAGGAAAATAAATACTTTCATTTTGTTTAATTTGTCTTACAATCTCAGCACGAATTACTTCTTTGTATGCATCTTTTTGTTGAAATAAATCGTCTAAGTGTAGTAACTTTTTTTCGTTTAAATCGAATGTGTTTGCCTTCCACGTATAAAGACCATGTGCTCCGCCTGTATATTGATAGTAATTCAAATATAGGCTAAGAAAAGGTGGTTTATTTAAAGAGACTTTATAATCAACATTCGCCACGTACGGATGAAATGGTGTACTTGATCCTTCTGTTTCTTTATAATATTTTTTTGCGTCTTTTTCTAATTTGGTTTTAAATTTGTCAGTAGATTTTTTGTAATAGAAATTGAGCTTATTTTGAAATTTAGAATCGGAAAAGTTATGAAAAGAAGGTCTGTTAATTTGATATTCTATATAAGGTTTCTTACCTTTTTGTGTGACAGTCTGAACATCGATTGTCAGGTTGGATGCTTTGGCTACTAGTGCACAATTTGGTACAATAGTCAGCAAGGAGCACATAAGCAGTAATATACAAAATTTCTGTTTCATTTAGGTGAAACCTCCTTATATAAGTGTTATAAGTAGTTTGAAAATAAATAGGTAAAATTATACATTTTATTAAAGTAAGAGAAGGGGGAAACGATATGGCAAAAACTTTAATGGATTCACTTGGAATTGAGTTGTTAGAGATGACAGAAGATAAGGTGGTTGCTACGATGCCCGTAGATGAGCGTACGCATCAGCCATTTGGATTTTTACATGGTGGTGCTTCTGTTGCGTTGGCGGAAACAGTAGCAAGTGTCGGTTCATACAATTTAATTGATCAAGAAAAATGCATCTGTTTCGGTCTAGAAATTAATGCAAATCATATTCGCTCAAAGAAAGATGGAATTGTAACAGCGATCGGAACACCGATACATAGAGGAAACTCAACGATGGTTTGGGATGTACGTATCATTGATGAGAATGACGATTTATTATGTATTTCAAGATGTACAGTAGCAATTAAAGAAAAACGTGAAAAGTAAAAAAAGAGGCGCTCATTAGAGCAGCCTCTTTTTCTTATAATTAGAACTGGATTTTCTTCTCTAAGAAACCTTTTAGTTCGCTAATTGGCATACGAACTTGTTCCATTGTGTCACGGTCACGTACTGTAACAGCTTTGTCTTCAACAGAGTCGAAGTCGTATGTGATACAGAATGGAGTACCGATTTCGTCTTGACGACGGTAACGTTTACCGATAGAACCAGTCTCGTCAAAGTCTACCATGAAGTCTTTAGCTAGTTCTGCGAATACTTCAGTAGCACCTTCAGATAGCTTTTTAGATAATGGTAAGATTGCTGCTTTATATGGTGCTAAAGCAGGGTGGAAACGAAGAACTGTACGAGAGTCGTTCTCTAATTGCTCTTCTTCATATGCATCACATAAGAATGCTAATGTTACGCGGTCAGCACCTAAAGATGGCTCGATGCAGTATGGTACGTAACGCTCATTCGTTTGTGGATCGATATAGTTAAAGTCTTCGTTAGAGTGTTCCATGTGACGTTTTAAATCGAAGTCTGTACGAGATGCAACGCCCCATAGTTCGCCCCAACCGAATGGGAATTTGAATTCAATGTCAGTTGTCGCGTTACTGTAGTGAGATAATTCCTCTTCACCGTGGTCACGAAGACGCATGCTTTCTTCAGTCATACCAAGTGAAAGTAACCAGTTCTTACAAGTTTCACGCCAGAATGCGAACCACTCTAAATCTTCACCAGGCTTACAGAAGAATTCAAGTTCCATTTGTTCGAATTCACGTGTACGGAATGTGAAGTTACCAGGCGTGATTTCGTTACGGAAGCTCTTACCGATTTGGCCAATACCAAATGGAAGTTTTTTACGCATAGAGCGTTGTACGTTTTTGAAGTTTACGAAAATACCTTGTGCTGTTTCTGGACGAAGGAAGATTTCGTTTGTGCTAGACTCTGTAACACCTTGGAATGTTTTGAACATTAAGTTGAACTGACGGATTTCAGTGAATTCTTCACTACCGCAATCAGGACATTTTACTTCATGTTCTTTCATTAAGTTAGCCATTTGGTCGAAAGTAAGACCATCAACAACCATTTCGATGCCTTTTGCATCTAATGCATCTTCAATTAATTTGTCAGCACGATGACGCGCTTTACATTTTTTACAGTCGATCATTGGATCGTTGAAGTTACCAACGTGACCAGAAGCGATCCAAGTTTTTGGGTTCATTAAAATAGCTGCGTCTAAACCAACGTTGTATGGAGATTCTTGAATGAATTTTTTCCACCAAGCTTTTTTAACGTTATTTTTTAATTCGATTCCAAGTGGACCGTAATCCCAAGTGTTTGCAAGACCACCGTAAATTTCAGAACCAGGGAAAACGAAACCGCGATGTTTCGCTAAGTTTACTACTTGTTCCATTGAATACATAATAAAATCCTCCTTTTGAAAGTTAACGTATTGGCGATGACGTGCTCAGGTAACTTGTGAAACGAGCAGTATATGCTTTAAAAAACATAAAAAAACGCTCATCCCAAGGCCTTATTGCCTAGGGACGAGCGTTTGCCCGCGGTTCCACCCTAGTTGATACACAAAAGGTGCATCCACTTTATCACGTATTGCTCGAGACTGCCGTTTCCTTGCGGCTTCAGGCTTTCACTATCCCTGAATCGCTTTTTGTGCAAGTACTTATAAGTCCGTCATCGCTACTTATATTAATAATAATGAACATATTCTAACACGTTCTTTTTTAAATCTCAATAGAGGAACGCGTCTATCTATGATAGAGTCTCGCCTATTTTTTCGTTATTTATTCCGTAATTTTCTTTAATGTGCTTAATTGCTTCACGCCTGCTGAGCGGGGCAAGTTCGTTATTTTGCACGTATTCCCAAACGACATCGGGCTTTGTTTTTGCATATTCGCGAAGTACCCATCCAATCGCTTTTTGAATGAAAAATTCTTTCGAAGAATGTAGTTGTCCAATAACCCAAAAAAGAAGTTCTTCATCCATCTTTTGTTTATATTTTAGCTGGAATAAAATAGCGGCGCGTTGTAACCATATGTTATCTGATGCAATCCATTTTGGAATATAGGCAGAAATCAATTCGGGATGTTGTAAAAAGATATTACCTAAAAATGTAGGGACGATGCTATCGACAGTGTCCCACCAAGATTTTGTTACAATGAGTTCTTCTAAGAAGGGGATATGCGTTTCGTTTATATGCTTTTTATATTTTTGCATCATATCGAGTGCGGCTGCCTGAAATTCTCGTTCTGGTAAATCCCAAAGCTCACGTACGATAACTTGGAAGTCTTTTTGGTCTGGGAGAGTATGTATTTGAATGACGTCTTTCAATAATTGTCTTCTCTCGGGAGTTTGAATACCAAGAAACGGGAAGTGATTTTTCATATAACGTGCCATCGGTTCTGCTTTTTCTGGGTTTTGATTTGCTATGAAGTGCTCTTGTAATGTTTTTACAAATGGGTGCATAAGTACATTCTCCTCTCTTATTATCTTGCTTATTTCATTATACAGAGAGTTTGGTTGAATTTTAAAACATAACTTGCCATGTAACGAAATATGTTGAAAGTAGAGAGGAGAGGATAAGATGGAAGATCAAGGCGTACTAGCAGGTTTCTTTGCTCTTAGTTTTGCGTTTATTCTTGTTATCATAATTTGGGCAATTATTTCGTATTTGTTAACGGCTTTTGCACTGTATACGATGGCGAAAAATGATGGTGCAACGGATGGGGTTCTTGCTTTTATTCCTTTTATAAATAGTAAAACGTGGGGCGATTTAGCAAAAGATAAATTACCAGATTTCTTGAAAGAAGAAGCAGGATGGAAAGTATTCGGCATATATGTCGCGTGTTTCATTTTTAATTTCGTACCAATTATAAGTATACTAGCAACAGCTGTATCGATTGTGTTGTCCATTTATCTCATCTACGCTATCTTAGACAGATATGGAACGAACTCTATATTATTTACAATTATTCATGTCATCACATTTTCGGTGTTCTTGCCGATTCACTTGTTCATTATTCGAAATGAGCCGGTGAGGTATAACGAGTAGCATATGTAATATTTGAGATAGAAAAAGCGCCCTGAAAGCAGGGCGCTTTTTGTGCTACATAAGGTAGCGTACATAAATATAAATATGAGAAATGATTAATGAAACGATCATAATTGGGAAACCGACTTTTAAGAAGTCCATGTAGCTAAATTTATGTCCTTCTCGGCTTGCGATACCTGCAACGATTACGTTAGCAGAAGCGCCGATTAATGTTCCGTTTCCGCCTAGACAAGCACCTAATGCTAATGCCCACCATAATACGTCGATTTGTGCGTCAGCAGGTGATAAACCTAATCCGACAGCCATATCGTTAATGAGAGGAATCATTGTTGCAACGAATGGAATGTTATCAATTGTTGCAGAGGCGATACCAGATACCCATAAAATAAGGATAGATGCGTAAGAAATATCTCCGCCTGTTATGCCAATTACTTTTTGAGCTAACATTTTAATAAGACCGATATCGATAAGTCCTCCAACGAGTACGAATAGTCCTGCGAAGAAGAAGATTGTTACCCATTCTACACTTGCGAATACTTCTTCAATTTCATGTTCTTTCACACCGATTAACATAAGTACAGTAGCACCAGTTAAAGCGATGATAGCTGCATCAACGTGGAAAATGGAATGAGTCATGAAACCTACAATTGTAAGTCCAAGTACTGTTAAAGATTTTTTCATTAATACTGGATCTTTAATATATTGCTTTTCATCTAAACTCATTAATTTTTTAACTTGTACAGGATCAGCGATTAATTGTTTGCGGTACATGAAGTAAAGTATTGTCGCTGTCACACCAATGATAATAATTACGATTGGCGCTAAGTTTAGTAAGAAAGCATTGAAATCTAAATGCTTATTGGCAGAACCAATCATAATGTTAGGTGGATCACCAATTAATGTTGCTGTTCCCCCGATGTTTGAAAAAATAATTTCAGAAAGTAAATAGGGGACAGGATTTACTTGCAGTATGCGCGTAATAGATAAAGTAACTGGAACAACAAGAAGTACAGTTGTAACGTTATCTAAAAACGCGGAACCAAGTGCAGTAAGTAAGGAAAGTGAAATTAAAATTTTAATTGGATTTCCTTGCGCTCCTTTTGCTGCTTTAATGGCAACGTATTGGAAGACGCCCGATTTACTCGTAATGTTCACCAAAATCATCATACCGATGAGTAGTGTAATCGTTCCCCATTCAATATGTTTCGTAAAGGCATTGTGTAAATCAACAACCCCCATAATTACCATGAGTGCTGCACCAAGAAGTGCGATGACAGCGCGATTAATTTTTTCAGAAATAATAATAGCATATGTAATTAAAAAGACTGCGATAGCAAAATAATACTGCCAGTTTGCGAGCTCTTGCGTTGTTTCGTGCAAAACTCTCATCTCCTTTCATTCACTTTTCTTAGTGTGTCAAAAATTAACTAGATGAAACACACATAACGTCATTATAAAGTAGAAAAATGTCGGATGTAAATGAAAGGGCTTATTTTGTTATATTTTCTGCAAAGGTTACTTTTTCTTATTTTTAAAAATATTTGCGGGCATTTGACATATATATAAGATACATCCAATCTGAATATTTAAAATGGAATTAGCATTCGAGCTTGTTCGTGTAGGAGTGTCAAATAGAAAGGAATGACAAAGATGATAAGGAAGGGATCGTATGAATGAACAACAATTTTTATTTTTGGATTTTGAGTTTACGATGCCCCAGCACAGAAAAAAACCAAAAGGATTTTTCCCGGAGATTATTGAGGTAGGACTCGTTTCGGTTGTTGGCTGTAAGGTAGAAGATACGTATTCAGCTCATGTTAGGCCGAAAACTTTTCCATCTTTAACCGATCGATGTAAGAAATTTTTAGGGATTAAACAAGAAGTCGTAGATAAAGGAATTTCGTTTCCAGAACTCGTTGAAAAACTTGCAGAATATGAAAAGAGATGTAAACCGACCATTGTTACGTGGGGAAATATGGATATGAAAGTGTTGAAGCATAATTGTGAAAAAGCGGGAGTAGATTTTCCTTTCCAAGGACAGTGTCGTGATTTATCACTTGAGTATAAGAAGTTTTTTGGTGAGAGAAATCAAACAGGACTGTGGAAAGCAATTGAGGCGTATGGAAAAGTAGGGACGGGTAAGCATCATTGTGCGCTAGATGATGCGATGACGACGTATAATATTTTTAAGTTAGTAGAAAAAGATAAAGAGTATTTAGTGAAACCAGCACCTCCAACATTAGGGGAACTCGTTGATTTTTCAAAAGTGTTAAAGAAAGTGAGTACACAGTAACGACCAAATTGCACAGTATGTAATTTGGTCGTTTTGTTTTTTTAAAGTTTGTAGTCTTTTTTTAATTGCTCTAATGTTTCTAGACTACGAACTGCAAAAGGTGAATCATCTTCAGAAAATGAATTCATTTGAGTTTCTAATGCTAATTTGAGTGAATCTGTATAATCTGGAATTTCTCCTTCATACTTCTTTACCATTTGCTCTGGAATGTTCGTCTGTTCACGAAAAGCTAAAGCACGTCTTTCGTGGAAAAATGGTACGTCAGCTTGTTTTACGTTATGTAAGTCACCTTGCACCGGATGTTTTAAAACAGCTAATACTTTTACGACGTAACTGCCAGGGCGGCTATTTGTAACTTCGCCAATGTATTTTCCCGTTTTATAAATACCAGTAACGATTTCGCCAATTTCAAATGTTTCTCTCATATTTTTCACCTCAAGTTTATAGTAAGGAAAGTAGGAGAAGGAGTCAAAGAAATCATTCGCGTTCGGAATGCCCCCTTGAGAATGTGGATAGGTTCCACTATAATTTAAGTTAATATAACAGAAAATTCTGATGTTTTGCGAATCCTATAATAAGGAGTGATTTATATGATGCCATTATATTTTCCGGAAGATAAAACAGAATATATTATTCCAGGGATTGTTTGCGTTCTATTCATCATTGGTGCGGTTGCCACGTGGCGTATGTTCATTCGTGTATCAAAACGAGAAGCAGATCGATTACAGAAAGTTGAAGAAAAGCTGTTAGCTGAAAAGAAACAGTAACTCATTTTTGTATGTTTCTCTCTATGCTCGGACAATCTAAGGGCAGAATGTATTTTGGAGGGAATAAAATGAAAAAACGGCTTTTTTTCAGTTGTTGTTTACTATTTCTGATGGCAGGTTGTGACCAAGGAAAGCCGAAAGAAATTGACGTGAAATTACATAATGCTTCAGGTGATGAAGTGGGGACTGCGAAAGTAGTGCAGCAAACAAGCGGAGTAAAAATTAAGATTAAAGGGGAAGGGTTCACACCTGGCCCACACGGCATACATGTACATGAAATTGGTGAGTGTAAAGCACCGCGTTTTGAATCATCTGGGAATCATTTTAACCCTGATAATAAAAAGCATGGACTCCTTAATCCGAAGGGTGCAGAAAACGGTGATTTACCGAACGTAATTGCAGACGGTTCCGGGAAAATTAAAGCAGAAATTGATGCGCCACATATAACGCTTGAAGAAGGGAAAACGACGATTCATAGAAAAGATGGAGCGTCTATTATTATTACAGAAAATGCTGATGATGGTATGACACAACCGACAGGTAAATCAGGTGATCGAATTGCTTGTGGTGTTATTGTAAAAAAAGCGTCGGATATGAAGAAAAAATAAAAGCTACCGTGCGCGGTAGCTTTTATGTGTAGTGTAAGTGAAAATATATCGGCGATTATTGGGATATATCGACCGTAACTCAAAATATATCGGCGATTATTGGGATATATCGACTGTAAGTGAAAATATATCGGCGATTATTGGGATATATCGACTGTAACTTAAAATATATCGGCGATTTTTAAAATATATCGACTTACCGACAAAATATGACAAAGGAGGCTGTCCCAAATAGCCTCCTTTCTTATTATGAAAATGTATGGCGCAGCCTATTTAAAATTTCTTCTAAAACAGACCTTGGACAGCCGATGTTAATTCGAATATGTTCTTCGCCGCCTAATCCGTATTTTTCACCAGGTTCAACGATAATTTTTCCTTTTTCCTCAAGCAATGTAGTGCGCTCATCTTGAGAAAGCTGTAGGCGAGAGCAATCAATCCATAATAAAAAGCTACCTTCTGGCTTCGTTACGGAAAGAGCAGGTATGTGATCTTTCATATATTCACAAGCGAACTTAGCGTTATCTTCTATATATAATCGAATTTCATTTAGCCAATCGTTACATTCTGTATAGGCACTTACCATCGCTGTATAGGCAAATGTATTTAATCCGTGAAAGCCTTGTCTATATTGGATAGATGTAAAAGCTTGACGGAGTTTTTCATTTGGAATGATAATAATCGATGCTTGTAATCCAGCGATATTAAATGTTTTACTTGGAGCCATACAAGTTATCGTGCGCGCTGCTAGTTCTTCAGATAAAGAAGCGAACGGTGTATGTGTATGATTTGCATAAATAATATCGGAATGAATTTCATCTGCGACAACGATTACATTATATTTTGTACATAAAGATCCAAGCTTTGTTAATTCCTCTTTCGTCCAAACACGCCCTATCGGGTTGTGAGGACTGCAAAGAAGCATAAGTTTGACGCCTTGTTGAAATTGCTTTTCTAAATGTTCGAAATCTATCGCATATGTATCATTGTGTTTCTGTAATGGACTTACGCATAATTGTCTATTGTTTGTTGTGACCATTTCGAAAAATGGGGGATAAATAGGTGGTTGTACGAGAACGGATTCGTTTTCCTTTGTGAAGGCCTGTATGCTCGCACTAAGAGCTGGAACGATTCCGGCGCTAAAGACAATCCATTCTTTTTGAATATCCCAGTTGTACTGTTTTTTTGTCCAGTTACAAATAATATCGCCAATATTTTCGGGAGGAAGTGTATAGCCGAAAATAGGATGCTCGATACGTTGCTTTAAAGCAGTTTGAATTGGTTGAGGTACTTCAAAATCCATATCAGCAATCCACGCGTGGATAAGTTCTTCGTTTTTATATGTATCCCATTTTGTACTATGAGTTCCACGGCGATTGACTGCTTTATGAAATAGTTGCATAAGTTTGCTCCCTTCTTCTGTAAAACCGTTAAGTTATGAAAGTTCTCTCTCTTCTTATAGAATAGCTGATGTGATAGGATAAAGAAAAGTATTAAAAAGTGAAAAGGCGGGAAGCGAATGGGTACATATGAAAAGATGATAGAGGTTGTGAAGAATTGGGATCCGTTTCAAATGGGACCGGAGTTTTATGAAACAGAAGCGAGCGATGTTGTGAACGTCGCAAGTGTGTTTGATGATTCAAAATACATCGCAAAGAAGATTCAACATATATACTTTATGTCTTTTGAGGAAGTACCTGCGCTTGAAAAATGTGAGAAGTTAGCTGTGGAATTACTTGTAATAAAAGAAGGCGGAAGTTGTTCATTGTAGGCTGTCGGAATTTCCGACAGCCTTTTTGATATTATTGCGCAGAAAAAGCGATAATTTCTTCATAAACATGTTCCGGTTTTTCTTCAGGTAGTAAATGCCCTGTATTTTCATAAGAAATAAATTTCGAATTCGGTAAATCTTTGTGCAGACGATGACCTACATGTACAGGGACGACCCGATCTTTTTCACCCCAAATGAGTAGAGTAGGTGTTTCGATTTTTTGTAATTCAGTTGAAGATAAGTCACCTTCACGATCTCGTATCATACGAGTTAAAGCGGGGAATATACGGTTGTCATAAAAAGGAGCAGAGTAACCTGCCTTCATTTCATCGTCAATTAATGAATGATCATGAACGACATTCATTAAGTTATGAACAATGCCGCGCCGTATAATCCAATTCTTTACGTATAAATGAAAGAACGGTAAATAAGAAGAGTACAGTAAAGGTAAAGTTGCGCGTGCTAAATAGCTCGAGCTACATAGTAAAATTGTCTTTGAAATTAATTCAGGACGTATACGGTTTACGTAAAGTGAAATTTGGCCGCCCATAGAATGTCCAACTAACACAATGTTTGAGAGAGATAAGTGTTCAATTAAATCGATTATAATCGTTGCTAAATTATGATAAGAATACTTAAATAGATGAGACTTATCACTCTTTCCGAACGGTGGTAAATCAAGAGCAATGACTGTTCCTTCTTTCGATAATAAAGGAATAAGACGGCGGTAGCTGAATGAGGAAGATAAAAAACCGTGAACGAGTACGAAAGTAGGACGTTCTGTTTTATTGTCATGTTCATACAATTCGTAATGAACAGTAGTGCCGCGAGTGGAAAAAGTGAAATAAGGACAAGTAGATTCGTGATTCATTTTTTGTCACTCCATTGATTTTTGTTCATATCATTTCCAAGGCAGAAAAAAATATGTTAACAAAAAAAGGCAAGATGACGATGTCATCTTGCCTTTCGTATATTCAGTATTACCCGCGAACAATATTAGGTGGTGTTTTTCCTTGTAACGCTGCAACTAAATTTTCAGCGGCGGTCATAGCCATTTGTTGCCTAGTTTTTAATGTTGCAGATCCGATATGTGGTAAGGTCACAACATTTTGTAATGATAAGAGCGGATTATCTTTTTGAATCGGCTCTTGTGTAAAAGTATCGATGCCTGCTGCAAAGATTTTCTTTTCTGTTAACGCATGAATTAACGCTTCTTCATCTACTGTTTTCCCGCGAGAAGCATTAATGAAGATAGCTGTTTCTTTCATGAATGAAAATTCCTTTTCTCCGATAAGATGGTACGTTTCATCTGTTAATGGAGTAAGAAGAACGATAAAGTCAGACTGTTTGAGTAGCGTCTGTAAATCACAATATGTAGCATCGAATTTTTGTTCAGCTTCTTCTTTTCGGCGACGGTTATAATAAAGAACATCCATATCAAATCCGAATTTCGCTCGTTTTGCAACAGCTTCACCAATTCGGCCCATACCGATAATGCCGATTGTACTATGGTGTACATCTAGCCCAAAGTGCTCTTTTCCAATTTCCGCATTCCATTTACCATTTTTTACGTAGGAGTCGAGTTCACAAACACGACGACCAGCAGATAACATAAGAGCAAAAACGAGGTCAGCTACTGTATCATCTAGTACGTAAGGTGTATTTGTTCCGAGGACATTGCGCTTTTCCATCGCTTGTAAATCAAAATTATCGTAACCGACAGAAATGTTGCTTACTACTTTTAAGTTAGGAGCCGCCTCCAATAATTCTTCATTAATAGCAGATCCGAAATTTAATAAACCATCTTTATCTTGTATTTTCTCTAGTAGAACATCACGAGGTACCTTCTCATTTTGCTCCCATTTTTCATAATCACAGTGTTCTGATAAATAGTTTTCTACAAATGTTGGAACTGGTTCAGCAATATAAACTTTTGGTTTCACGGTTCCATCCCCTTTCGCTTTATCACGCATTTATCCGCTGATTAAAGTTTCACTTTACCCCGCTTTAACGAGCAGTAAGACTCCCACCTAAAAAGAAGGTTGAGACAAAGAAGCGAGGTGGGAGATCAACTGCTCGTAAAAGCCCGATTGGTGCGGGCTAATAATCAGCGTGGTGAAGTATTCCACTGATTAAAGTTTCACTTTATTTTGACATAATTCACTAAAAAAATCTTCTTTTCAAACTGGAAAGGCTATTTGTATAATTTAGACACAAACGAAAAGGAAGGATGATTTATATGGTGACAGAAAAGGAATTAGAATTATTAGCTTGTCTTGAAAAAAGTAGTCGATTATCTGTAGATACATTAGCGAAGCTGTTAAATATAGAAGTAGAAGAAGTAAAGAAAATGGTTGAAAAATTAGAAGCGGAAAAGATTATTGTGGATTATGTAACACATATCGATTGGACGAAGGTGAAAGAACATACAGGTTTAACGGCAATGATTGATGTGAAAGTTACGCCAAAGCACGGCGTTGGGTTCGATGCGGTTGCGGAACAAATTTATCGTTATTCAGAAGTAAAGTCTGTGTATTTAATGTCAGGGACATACGATCTTTCTATTACGTTAGAAGGAAAGACAATGGGAGAAGTAGCGATGTTTGTTTCTGAGAAATTAGCAACAATTGAATCTGTCGTTTCTACGACAACACATTTCATTTTGAAGAAGTATAAACATGAGGGAATTATTTATGAAAAAAACGATGATGATAAGCGAATTGTGGTGACACCATGAAGCAATTTGAACTATCTAGAGCGGCAGAATCGTTACAACCATCTGGTATTCGAAAGTTTTTCGATTTAGCAGCTAATATGAAAGGTGTTATATCTCTTGGGGTAGGGGAGCCTGACTTTGTTACACCTTGGAACGTGAGGCAAGCATGTATTCGTTCTTTAGAACAAGGATATACGTCATATACAGCAAATGCAGGATTATTGGAGCTCCGTCAAGAAATAGCAAAGTATCTAAAAAAACAATTTGCAGTTTCTTATGATCCAAACGATGAAATCATTGTTACAGTTGGAGCAAGTCAGGCGTTAGATGTAGCGATGCGCGCCATTATAAATCCTGATGACGAAGTACTTATTATTGAGCCAAGTTTCGTTTCTTATGCCCCACTTGTGACATTAGCTGGAGGCGTTCCAGTTCCTGTGGCGACTACTTTAGAAAATGAATTTAAAGTACAACCAGAACAAATTGAAGCAGCTATTACAGCGAAGACAAAGGCAATTTTACTTTGTTCACCAAATAACCCAACAGGTGCAATGTTAAACAAGTCCGAGCTTGAAGAAATAGCAGTGATTGTTGAGAAGTACAATTTAATCGTATTATCTGATGAAATTTATGCAGAACTTGTATACGACGAAGCATATACAAGTTTCGCGAGTATTAAAAATATGCGCGAGCATACGATTTTAATCTCAGGATTTTCAAAAGGATTTGCAATGACAGGATGGCGTCTTGGTATGATTGCAGCTCCTGTTCATTTTTCAGAATTAATGCTCAAAATTCATCAATATTCTATGATGTGTGCACCGACGATGTCTCAGTTCGCAGCACTTGAAGCGTTACGTGCGGGGAATGATGAAGTAATTCGGATGAGAGATAGTTATAAGAAACGCCGTAATTTTATGACGACATCTTTTAATGACATGGGATTAACGTGTCATGTGCCAGGCGGAGCATTTTATGTCTTTCCTTCCATTTCTTCAACCGGACTATCTTCAGCGGAATTTGCAGAACAGTTATTATTAGAAGAAAAAGTGGCTGTTGTACCTGGAAGTGTATTTGGCGAAAGTGGCGAAGGGTTTATTCGTTGTTCGTATGCAACATCGCTTGAACAGCTTATGGAAGCAATGAAGAGAATGGAGCGGTTTATAGAGAATAAAAAAAGGACAAAACACAATACGTTTTGTCCATAAAAGGGGGGGAATACTAGAAAGCCATGTGTTAGTATTCTATCCTAATATTGGAGAATTATACTTACTTAAGGAAATTTTTTCATGAATTTTGAATGAGCTCTGTCATAGTGGTATAATTTACTAATATAAGGTATGCGTATCTTGAGTTGCTTTACTTAGGGTACGTATTAACTAATCGGATATTTAACAATAAATCATCTGCTTTGCTATCTACAATTGTAGAGAAAATGGTAAACGTATGGGAGTGTTTCATATGTCAGAACAATATACAACAGGAGTGGTTGTAACAGGGAAAGTGACTGGGATTCAAGATTACGGTGCATTTGTAGCGTTAGATGCAGAAACACAAGGACTTGTGCATATATCTGAAATTACAAATGGATATGTAAAGGATATTCATGACTTTTTAAAAGTCGGCGATACAGTAGAAGTAAAAGTACTTTCAATTGATGAAGAACACAGAAAAATGAGTTTATCGTTAAAAGCGGCGAAAAGAAAACAAGGACGGATTCTTATACCGAATCCATCTAAGGACGGATTTAATACGCTGCGAGAAAAGCTAACAGAATGGATTGAAGAGTCCGAGTTAACAAAGTAAAAGAGGAGCGCATATGAGCGTTCCTCTTTTACTTTTTCTTATGATATATATTTGCAAATATGATTGCATGCAATCATATTCGTATGTCGAAGGTGAGTAAGGACATACTGACTAGCGAATTTCGTTCGTTTCTGGGTGAGTACCAAGATTTTCTGATGGTTTAAAGAGTAAACCAAGATTGATCAGCCCAGAAATACCGACGATGCCGTAAATAATACGTGCAAGAGCTGAGTTTTGTCCACCGAAAATGGCTGCCACTAAGTCAAACTGGAAGAACCCGATTAATCCCCAGTTCACAGCGCCAATTACAGTAAAGACTAATGCGATACGTTGCAGTGTACTCATGAAAAAGCCCCCCTTAATTGTGAAGCATGAGCAAGCGATGAGTTAATTAACTCTTTTATAGAATGGTGTAGTTATGTTGTTTTTATACATAAAAAATGTTTGAAACAGGATGTATATACATCTATACCGAAAAATGCGAATTTTTATGCAAAAAATGAACTTTTTTTAAAAAATATATATTGGTTACGTTTACAATTGGCTAATCGCTTGATTTACAACTTCAGTTTCGCTAAAGTGAATACAGAAATACATATCCATAATTGGAGGGAAAAAGATGAGTACACATGTAACGTTCGACTATTCTAAAGCGTTATCCTTCATCGGTGAACATGAAATCACTTATTTACGTGATGCAGTGAAAGTAACACATCACGCAATCCACGAAAAAACTGGAGCTGGGAACGATTTCCTTGGGTGGGTAGACCTTCCGCTTCAATATGACAAAGAAGAATTTGCTCGCATTCAAAAATGCGCAGAAAAAATTAAAAATGACTCTGACATTTTACTTGTTGTAGGTATCGGTGGTTCTTACCTAGGAGCACGTGCAGCAATTGAAATGTTAAACCATTCTTTCTACAACACACTTTCTAAAGAACAACGTAAAACTCCACAAGTGCTATTTGTTGGACAAAACATTAGCTCCACTTACATGAAAGATTTAATGGATGTATTAGAAGGTAAAGACTTCTCTATTAACGTTATTTCCAAATCAGGTACAACAACAGAGCCTGCACTAGCATTCCGTATTTTCCGTAAGTTGTTAGAAGAAAAATATGGAAAAGAAGAAGCTCGCAAACGTATTTATGCAACGACAGATAAAGCGCGTGGTGCATTAAAAACATTAGCTGATAATGAAGGTTACGAAACATTCGTTATTCCAGATGATGTTGGAGGACGTTTCTCTGTATTAACGCCAGTTGGTTTATTACCAATCGCAGTGAGTGGCTTAAATATTGAAGAGATGATGAAAGGTGCAGCTGCTGGTCATGATGACTTCGGAACATCAGAACTAGAAGAAAACCCAGCTTACCAATATGCAGTAGTTCGTAACGCTTTATACAATAAAGGAAAAACAATTGAAATGCTTGTTAACTATGAGCCAGCACTTCAATACTTCGCTGAGTGGTGGAAACAGTTATTTGGTGAAAGTGAAGGAAAAGATCAAAAAGGTATTTTCCCATCTTCAGCAAACTTCTCAACTGACTTACACTCATTAGGTCAATACGTTCAAGAAGGTCGTCGTGACTTATTTGAAACAGTTCTAAAAGTAGGTAAACCTACACATGAACTAACAATCGAATCAGAAGAAAACGATTTAGATGGATTAAATTACCTTGCTGGTGAAACTGTAGACTTCGTAAACACGAAAGCATACGAAGGTACATTACTTGCACATAGCGATGGCGGAGTACCAAACTTAATCGTAAATATTCCTGAATTAAATGAGTACACATTTGGTTACCTTGTATACTTCTTCGAAAAAGCATGTGCGATGAGCGGCTACTTATTAGGCGTAAATCCATTTGACCAACCAGGAGTAGAAGCATACAAGAAAAACATGTTTGCTTTACTTGGCAAACCAGGATTTGAAGAATTAAAAGCAGAATTAGAAGAGCGTTTAAAATAATAAAAAGCGGCCGGATCCGGCCGCTTTTTATTATTTCATCGAAAAGTCCATCAGTATATTCAAACTAGAGTGGGTATGCTAAGGAAAAAGTCTAGGAGGGATGGACTTGATTCCGATTCAATCAAATTTAGAAGGACGTACATATGCGTTATATAAGTTAGAAGAAATCATGAAGCCACTCGGATATAGCATTGGTGGCAATTGGGATTATGATAAAGGATGCTTTGATTATAAAATTGATGAAGAAGATGGCTATCAATTTCTGCGAGTGCCCTTTACAGCAGTGAATGGTGAATTAGATGTGCCAGGCGTAATAGTCCGTCTTGAAACGCCGTATATTCTTTCGCACGTATATCAAGACGAACTAGATGATCATGTAAATACGTTAACAGCCGGCACGAGTGGATTGGATCAATTTGCTGAGCCGAAAGATCCAGATGGAGATGTAAAAAGAAAATATATCAATATTGGGAAAGTGCTCATGCAGGAACTAGAGCGTCATTTTACTAATGGTGAATAACAATGAGTATGTCGCTTTCAATGAGAACAAAAGAATGAACTGGGTTAATCATATATTGTTCGTCGCGCTTTATACCTAGTAAGAGAATGTTTTGCTTTAAAAGAGTATAGCTACAATTTGCAAAACTTTGTCCAGTGCAGGATGGGGGAAGCTCCATCAGTTGTAATTTATTATCAGAGATTTCGTCGTAAAGTGAAAATAGTACACCTGAAATGGAAGGGAATAAAAGAGAAGCGGTAAATACATAGCTCGTTAATTTATTTCCTTCTATAATTTCTGACACGCCAGCTCTCGTTGCATTTTGTATTTGTTCAGAAGTGAGAAGTTCAGCGATGCAGTGAATGTTTGGGTTGAGCCCTTTTGCAGTTAAAATATTTAAAATGGACTGTGTATCCGCTAAGCTTTCGTTTTTTTCTTTATCAGCTGTTATTAATATAGTGTGAGCCGTTGTAATATTAGCTTTTAATAGCGTTTGATCGTGATGGGGGCACCCCTTTATAAATTCTAAATGATGAAATGGTTTTGGAAGTAAAGAAAGTGTTTCATCAATTAAAACGATATCAAGGTTCGGCTGTAATACGTGCATTTGTTTTACAACGTGCTTTGCCCGTTCGTTCCAGCCGACGATAATCATATGACCGTTAGAAGTTGCAGCTTCTTCTCCTTTAATCTTCATATATTGTTTACTAATCATTTCAGTAGCGAACAGCACCATATAATAAGAACAAAATCCGGTTCCTAATAAAATAATACCTATACCGATAAGTTTGCCCATTAGTGTATGAGGGGCAAAGTCACCGTAGCCAACAGTGAAAATGGTAACGATTGACCACCAAACTCCATCAAACCACGTAGTGAAGTGGGATGGTTCTAATCTATGTATAAGAAAGCCGGAAAAAGCAGTAAGTACAATAATAAAGCAAATTAAACGAAAAATAATGGAATCACGAAATGTATCTACTAAATTTGGACGGGATTTCAATTGCCTATTCCTCCTTACTTTGCAAGACTACATTCATTGTTACCATTATAGAAAAAAGAAAAACTCTCTAATTGAAAAGAGAGTTTGTTTTACGTTACATACTTTCCACTTCAGTTTGTTGAACACTTTCAAGATGCTGGAGAGCATAGTAAACATCAGCAGTATGTCTTTTTTGATCGATACATAATTTAAGATGCAAATAGTGAGAACCATTTTCTAACGTTTTAAGTTTCATATTCTTCACTTTTATATCCATTTCTTTTATTTCTTCAATTACAACCGGGATATTGTCCATATTTCGCACAACAAGTTTTACTGCGATATCACGTTGACGAAATGACCTAGGCCCTACAAATTTCATTGTTAACGGTATAAGTTCAACGCTAATCATAAGGAAACACATTCCGAAAATTGCTTCGATATAAAATCCAGCTCCAACAGCAATACCAATACCAGATGCGCCCCAGATCATAGCGGCAGTCGTTAGTCCTGCAATGCTATCGTTTCCTCTTCTTAAAATAACACCAGCACCTAAAAAACCAATCCCTGATACAATTTGAGCGGCAAGTCGAAGTGGATCCATATTCATATGATCAGTATGTGGTAAATTGTAAGCTGCTTTAATAGAAACAATCGTCAGGAGGCAACTAATGATAGAAATAACTAAGCATGTTTTTAAACCAAGGGGTTTCCGTTTTAATTCGCGCTCTAAACCGATGGCGAATCCTAAAATAGCCGAGAGACCTAGTTTAATTAATAAATCGGTATAGTCCATATGTATTCCTCCTTGTATGATATGGTATATGAATAAAACATTTATTATAGAAAGAAATGTTTTTGGGTAGAGTGACTTTATATAGAATATATGTAGGAATCTCTTAGAAATGAAAGGGATATTTCGTTTAAGTATATGATATGAAAAAAGAAATGTAGTTAATTTGAAAAAAGTTTATAAAAGGTGTTGCATTTCATTTTTCACCATGATATATTAATAACCGTCGCTGATGCGGAAACGCAGAAAACGACAAAAAAGAAATTGAAAAACTTAGTTGACATCGAAAAACGAAGATGTTAACATAAGGGAGTCGCAAATGAGCGACCAAGTAGTTCTTTGAAAACTGAACGAAACAAACAACGTGAAACGTCAATTTTTATTTTATGATGCTAGACAAACTAACTTTATTGGAGAGTTTGATCCTGGCTCAGGATGAACGCTGGCGGCGTGCCTAATACATGCAAGTCGAGCGAATGGATTAAGAGCTTGCTCTTAT
>NZ_JBQAGB010000019.1:0-96132 GCF_051916145.1 Bacillus cereus group sp. MYBK245-2
AGGGATTGCCCGCAGTTAACCCTCACTACTAGCCAATCACTTGACTAGCAGGGCTTACTGATATATTTAATTAACTTTCGTTATAATTGGTTAAATAAATCGTAACAGTTAATTACCCTTCTCGTTGTATTATAATCATATTAATCATTATATTAAGTATAATGGATGAAATTAAAAAATTGAAATTAATTCTCACCTCAATCTCATCAGAAAACCTACTACCACTTGTGTAAAAACAAATAGTTCATTATCCTTAAGCTATATCATCTCATTCGTTCGGAGGGAACTATGTTACAAAAATTCGGTTTCTCACAATATGAAAGCCAAGCTTACGAAGTTGTCGTATCAAGCAACGAACCATTAGATGCTACAACGATTGTGAAGCATTCTGGTGTGCCAAAAGCTAAAATATATGAAGTGCTTGCACGCCTGATCGATAAAGGAATGGTAATGGATTCTGTTTCAGAAAAGAAAAAGCTGTACACAGCATTACCACTCAAGCTAGCAATTGAAAAATTAACGACAGAATTCCAATCTAATATTAAAGAATTGGAGACAACTATATCAAAAAAATCATTTACAGATGACCGTGTATGGAGCTTAAAAATGCAATCTTCTATTCGCGTTCAAAGTAAAGAGCTCATCGAAAGTGCAAAAGAATCGATTCGCATTTCAGCTTGGAACGATACTCTTTTAGAATATCTTCCGTTATTAGAGGAAAAAGCAAAACAAGGCGTCAAAACCGAGTCCCTTATAGTGGGAAAAGTCGAAACAGACTTAGAAAACATGCATTTTCTAATTCCAGCTGAAGAGCCTAACGCATTAGAGCGCTATTTACTGCTCATCGTTGACGACCGCGAAATTTTATTTGCTGGTGTAGAGCAAGAGTCATGGCAAGCAATGAAAACAATGTCACAACCTTTCGTAAAGTTCTTTACAGAATTTTTCTATCACGACGTTGCACTTGCAAAGATTACCCAGAAACACCATGATCTCTTTATGGAAGATGAGGAAATTAAGAGTTTGTTGATGAAGTTGAGATATTAAAAAAACGCCTCTATTACAAGGCGTTTTTTTCTACATTTCTTTTCTATTTTTCATCCTTAACACATAAGCACCAGCAATAATAAAAACAAGTCCTAAAACGGATAAAACCGTAAATTCATTGCCGACGCCGCCTGTAGCTGGTAATCGCACTTCATTATGAGTACTAGGTTGTTGCATCGGCTTCACATCAGCGGAAGGTTTCACTTCTCCATTTGGTGTTGGCTTATTTGGCTTAGAAGGAAGCGATGCCTTTTCTTCTTTCTTATTTTTCACAATATGTTTAATAATTTCTCCATCCTCTTTTATTTCAAATGCGAATGTCTCTTCATTTATTACATATCCATTTGGTGCTATTGTTTCTTTATACGTGTACTTTCCGTATGGTAGTTTGAATTTCGCTACACCTTTTTCATCCGTTTTCCCTTTTACTACTTCTTTCCCTTGTTCGTTGTAGATTGTAAATTCTGCATTTGGTAATTTCGTATTCCCATCCGCTACATCTACTTTCGTTATTTCTAACTCACCTTCTACCTTCTTATCTTGAACGATATGTTTAATAATTTCTCCATCCTCTTTTATTTCAAATGCGAACGTCTCTTCATTTATTACATATCCATTTGGTGCTATTGTTTCTTTATACGTATACTTTCCGTATGGTAGTTTAAATTTCGCTACACCTTTTTCATCCGTTTTTCCTTTTACTACTTCTTTCCCTTGTTCGTTGTAGATTGTAAACTCTGCATTTGGTAGTTTTGTATTCCCATCCGCTATATCTACTTTCGTTATTTCTAACTCACCTTCTACTTTCTTATCTTGAACAATATGTTTAATAATTTCTCCATTCTCTTTTATTTCAAATCCGAATGTCTCTTCATTTATTACATATCCATTCGGTGCTATTGTTTCTTTATACGTGTACTTTCCGTATGGTAGTTTAAATTTCGCTACACCTTTTTCATCCGTTTTCCCTTTTACTACTTCTTTCCCTTGTTCGTTGTAGATTGTAAATTCTGCATTCGGCAGCTTCGTATTCCCATCCGTTACATCTACTTTCGTTATTTCTAATTCACCTTTTACATTTTCATTTTTCAGCTCTAATACAGCTGTTTCACCAGTTTTCACTTCAATTTTTTTAACGCTTCCGTCTAACACATATCCAACTGGCGCTTGAATTTCTTTGACGCTATATATACCGATTGGAAGATTACCTAACTCCGCAATCCCCTTATCATTAGTCGTAACATTTTGTTTAAAGTTTTCATTAGAAACTTCAAACACCGCTCCTTTTAATACTTCCTTTTTTTCTCCTAATTTCATAATCTTTAAAGATCCTACTGATTCCCAATTTACAACTAAATCTGTACTGATTTTCTCACTATTTCTTTGTAACAATACCGTTGTATTTTGAACTTTTTCTGATCCTTTAAAAGCTATTGCTTGTAAATTTGTTAAAGTAGACTTCACTTTCATTTTAAAATTACCACTACTCGTATTTTTCGGGATTAGAATTTTGAATTTTTCGTTAATTGTTAATATACTTTTCTCTTCTCCATTTTCATTTACAATTCGAAGCCCTTTAGGGGCATTTTCAGGAAGAATTGTATAAGAGCCAGAAACCGCATTTGTTTGCACTGCATAAAATCCTGTTTCTAAATAATCACCTTTTTGTGTAGCAGTTTGCGGATCTACAGGATTAACTTTAAAGAATGTATCTTGTGATCCAGTTTCTTTTTTTGAAACCTCTACTAAACGCTTCATAAGATTATGTACTCGTTCATTTTTTGCAACTAAATCTTCTTCCGTTAATTCATTTGCTGCAATCCATACTGCTAATTGTGTAGCATAATGCGCCTCTTCTGCTGTCGCTACACCTAATTCAGATGGGCTTTTTTGAGGATACCCATTTAATAAAACACGATATACAGCATCAGATGATTTCCCCATCTCAGGCAAATCATCTCCATTTGGAGAACGCAAATCAGGCGTTAAACAATACGCAATACTACCCGAAGCCGTTTTAATTACTTCTGTCTTTATTTCACGCTGTTTCGACTTACTATAACTCCAATCCATCTTATATGTTTCTCTGTTCATTACTTCTGCCTTTACTTGTGGCATTGCAATTCCTAATAAAATAATAAGAGCACCTAAAAAACTAAACCATTTTCCTGCCATCTTTCGTTTCATTCTCTCCACCACCATATATAAATTTCTACATGAATCAATCTTACTGTTTCATTGTACTTATAGTGAAAAAAAGAGAATAGGTGGTTTTTTTGTAGTATCTTGTCGAATTGTTGAGAAAGTTCCAAAGTAATAAGCAACTTTAAAACTGTTTGTTGTCATAGTGCTATTGACAAATAAATATTACATGTTTTCAATTTTCAAACATAATAAAAAAGGCACTTTATAAGTGCCTTTTTAACTTACGGAAAACAAATTTCAAACGAATACATATTACTTATCTTTTTCCTTTATCTCCGTCAACAACTCAATCATTTTCTCATTCTGCTCCACTTGTTTCTCAGAGTTTTGATAGATGAAACGAACCCATCTTAATACAAAAACAAATATCAATATCGGTAGTAGTGCAATTATCATACCGAATACCGAGAAATTAGACATCATTTTCCATCACCTCGCTGTATACACTTTCTCCATTTCCCTACTAAAACCTGCAATTTTTTACAAATCAAAAAAAGAACCTATCAAACGATAGATTCTTCTTTTGCAAGCTGGGCAGAACGTCCTCTTGTAATCGAGAAAATTGCACAAAGCAGCGCCAATATAATAAAGCCGCCCCCTACCCAAGCGTTATATATAACAGACGATTTTTCAATAACAACTCCGCCTACTGTTGAACCGAGCGCAATCCCTAAGTGAAGGGCAGAGTTATTTAAACTTTGCTGAATACCAGCTGATTCTGGTGCAATTTCAATTAAATAATTTTGTTGTGCTGGCGAAATAGCCCAGCTCAGCATGCTCCAAAGTCCCATCATAATAATGAACAGCGGGAATGAGAATGTCATCATTGGCAATAGGAAGATTGCACACGCAAATACGATAATAATTGAGATAATACTTTTCTTCGATCCCCATTTATCAGCAAGCCAGCCTCCGAAGCCGCCCCCAATTACTGCTGCGATTCCGAAGATGAAGTAAAATACACTAATCCAATTCGCTTCCACATGCATAACATCTTTTAAAAATGGTGTTAAATATGCATATAGTGTTAAATGACCCGTTAAAAATAAGAACGACGTTAACTGTGCACTGACGATTTTTTTATCTTTTAACGTAGCAATTTGTTCTCTTATTGATAATACCGATGTCGGTGGTACTTTCGTTAAGAATAATGAAATACAAGCGATTGCCATCACTGTTAAGATTGAAATGAGCACAAATGGTGCACGCCATCCATATGCATTTCCGAGCACAAGGCCAAGCGGTACTCCAAGTACAAGTGACCCACTAATCCCCATGAAAATGATTCCAATTGCACGCGCACGAAAATGCGGTTCTACAACGCTAGAAGCGAGTGTTACTGACAGTGCAATAATAAGCGAACCACTCGCCGCACAAATCACCCTTGAGAACATTAACATCCCATAATTCACACTACATGCTGAAATAATATTTCCGATTAAGAAAATCGATAATGCCCCAACATACAATGTTTTTCTTTCAAATTTCCCCGTTAATGCTAATAAAACAGGACCTGATAAAGCAAATACTACTGAAAATATTGTTATAAGCTGACCAGCTGCACTAATAGATACTCCTAAATCATTGGCAACTAAATCAAGCGTTCCTCCTATAATTAGCTCAACCGTTCCGACTACGAAAGCCGCGATAGCTAAAATATACACACGAAAATTCAAGTCTTTCCCCACGCTTTCTATTTTGGTTACTACGACTATAGTAACCAAAATAGAAGTTGAACACAAGTACAATTTTTTTACAGTAAAAAAGGTAGGCGTATTATACGCCTACCCTTCACTCATGATACTTCATTTTTATTCTTCTTATTTAAATACCAATATACCGGCAGCCCCGTAAATACAATTCCAATTGATAAGAAACAACTTACCGGATCATTGATAATGGCACTACCAATTACAAAGAGCGAGCCGAAAATGGCAACGATTGGTACGATTGGGAATAACGGTACACTGTATGCACGCTCTTTATTCTTATTACGCTTTCTTAAAATGAAGACGCCAATAAACGTCATTACATAGAAAATATAAATAATGAATACGGAAATCTCAGATAGCTTATTCGGATCGCTAATAATCATTAAAATAATTCCTAAAATGATTTCAACAGTAATCGCATTTGCTGGTGTTTTAAATCTTGGGCTTTCCTTCGCAATAAACTTAGCAAATGGAAGTTGTCCACGTTCTGCCATCGACATCGGGATACGTGGGAACGTTAAAATCTTTCCATTTAAACAACCGAAAATAGAAACGATAATACCGATACTAATAATTTTCCCGCCATATTCTCCAAGTAGCATTCCTGCAGCTGTCGCTGTTGCATTTTCTCCAAGGTCTACAATTTGAGTTGCTGGTAATACATTCAGTAACGCCAAATTAATTAATACGTAAGCAGCTGTTACAATTAAAATCCCAACTGTCATTGCTTTCGGTAATAACTTTGTTGGATTCTTCATTTCCCCGCCAATCGAAGCAAGTAAAATCCAGCCATCATAAGCAAATAACGTTGCTAAAATTGCCATCCCGATACTTTGATTTTCTGATATCGGTACAACTACGTTAAAAATATCGCTATTCCCTTTCCAGAAACCTAACACAACAATTAATACGATTGGAATCATCTTTCCGATTGTCGTAATCGTTTGAACGATACCTCCGTATTTTGTTCCCATACTATTTACAACGCCAAGGAACACAACTGTTCCGATCGCGATTGGTAAATTCCATACTTTATCTAAATAGAAAAAATTAATCATTAAAGAGCTAAAGTATAACCCTAATGTTCCAATAATAGCTGGCCCATAAACAATCGTTTGCATCCAGCCTGATAAATATCCCCAAAAACTTCCGTAAATCTCCTCTAAATACGTATACAACCCACCATTTTTCGGGATTTGCGCTCCAATTTCAGCTACTGTTAAACCACTTGCTAACGTTAACAGACCACCAATTATCCAAGCAAGAATCGCCATATTAGAACTCCCCGAGTAATCTAATACGCTGCCTGGTTTCATAAACACACCAGACCCAATAATCGTTCCTACTACGATAGAAAGTGCTACCGTTAAACCAATTTTGTTCTTCTCATCATGATGCATGCTGCGTATCCTCCTTCCAATCCTAGTGTGATGCAAAAATGAAATAAAAAAACACTCCTCCCTAAAAAAGGGACGAGTGTTGTATTCGTGGTTCCACCCTTGTTTCAATTCGCAAAGTAACACACTTCACCAATTTCTCAAGTCTACATAACGGTTTTTGCCGGCAAGCAATTACTAGATGTTCGTTCACTGCTGCAGTTCAGAGGTGGTAATCTATTTTTCCGTATTAGGAAGCTCACAGCCAAAGGCTTCCCTCTCTGAGAATCGTAAAAAATTGATCATGTCCTCATCATCACTTCTTGATGTCGAATTTTGTAGTTATTGTTCATTATATTGAATTGTTAGAAAAAATCAATATATTTTTTATATAACATATGAAATATTTCTTTTCTTATATTATAACAGAAGTTACGCCACTTCTCTAATTCCCTAAAAATGGTATAATCCATATAGGAGGTGCATCAATCATGATTGCTGTTTTTTGTATCATCGCTACATTTCTTTCTGTTCTATTCGCTATCATGTTCAGGTACAAGTATCCTAGTTATAGCATTTTAGCGGTAGCTATTATACCAGCTGTTTCCTTCTACGTATTAGGTAAATATCAATATACGGAAGTGTTTATCGGTTTTGCAATCTTCTACTGCGTCTTTGGATACATACTAACAATGAAAAGAATTTTATTAAATCATTAAAAGGGACCGATTTCTGTCAACAGAAATCGGTCCTCGCATGTATCTTCCGGTTGCCCACACGAAAGATACATAATTCAATTATTTACCTTCTTTTTTCATAAAAAACTTATGATGCGGAAGATCCACATTTAATGCCTCTAATTGTTTCTTTTCATTGTCTAAAATCGCTTTTGCTTTTGTTTTTGTTGCCTCATCTAATCCCGCAAACATGTCTTCATGTTTCTCTTTCTCTGGGAGTTTCACACCTAGTTTTGTTAATTCTTCTTTTGCTTGCTCATGCGTTAATTTCCCGGACTTTTCCTGTTCAAAAATAGACTTTGCTTTTTCCTTTGTTGCTTCATCTAAGTTAGCAAGTATGTCTTTATGCTTACCCTTCTCTGGCATTTTCACGCCTAACTTCGTTAATTCCTCTTTTGCTTGTTCACGTGTTAATTTGCCGGATTTCTCTTGCTCTAAAATTGATTTTGCTTTTTCTTTTGTTGCTTCGTCTAATCCCGCAAACATTTCTTTGTGTTTACCCTTTTCCGGGAACTTCACGCCTAATTTTGTTAATTCTTCTTTTGCTTGTTCACGTGTTAATTTCCCAGACTTTTCTTGCTCTAAAATTGATTTCGCTTTTTCTTTTGTCGCTTCATCTAATCCCGCAAACATTTCTTTACGTTTTTCTTTCTCTGGAAGCTTTACACCTAGCTCCTCTAACTGTTTCTTTGTATCATCCATAATCGTTTTTACTTTTTGTTTTGTAGCGTCATCTAAATCTTTTTTCGCCGTTTTTGTAGATTGCTCAGCTGCTGGAGTATTCGTTGCCGCGAATGCCGGGATGCCGACTCCCCCAATGATTCCGAATGATAAAGCACCTGCAATCGCTAAATACCCAACTGTTTTCTTCTTCATAGGAAATTTCCTCCTTCATATTTCTAATGCATGTACACTCTCGTATACAATGCCTATAGTAATGTTGGTTTCTTAAAATTTCCTTAACGACTTAACAAAAAAACACCGCTCATAATGAGCGGTGTTTTTCTATGCTTTTTGTAATTGTAATTCTTCACGTTCCATTATTCTTCTTAATACAATTGTTTGTGTCATTGTAAATAAGTTACCTGTTATCCAGTACAACACAAGACCTGATGGTGCCGCAAATCCCATAAATAAAATCATTGCCGGCATCATAATTTGCTGCATTTTCAGCATCTGTACTTGTTCTCCAGGTGTAATATTTGATTGGAAAACCTTCATTTGAATAAATGTCGTTAATGCTGCAATAATCGGTAATATATGATAAGGATCTGCATGTCCTAAGTTCACCCATAAAAACGAAGATGTGCGAATCTCCTCTGTTCGGCTAATGGCATAATACAAAGCAGAGAAAATCGGCATTTGTATAAAGATTGGCCAGCAACCAGCAAGTGGATTCCAACCGCCTGATTTCATTAGTTCTGACATTTCTTTTTGATACTGTTTTTGTTTTTCAAGATCTTTACTTACATCACCGTATTTTTTCTTTAACTTCTGCAATTCAGGTTGCATTTTCTTCATTTTCGCTTGGCTACGATATTGCGAAACAGCTAATGGAATCATTGCTGAACGAATAACGAGCGTCATAATAATGATAGCAATCCCGAAGCTAGCTCCCGGTATATGATGAGCAACAAATTGAATCATAAACGAGATTGGATATACAAAATAATGATCCCAAATTCCCGTACTATGTGCATCAATTGGGGCTGCATTACTGCAACCAGATAAAACAAAAACAAGTAATAATGATAAACTAACGAGCGCAGTTCGGTATGATTTTAACATGTTCATTCCTCCAATGTTTCGTAATTATTTAGCGAAACATTGGTGTATACGGACCGACCTCGTCATTCTCTTCACTCGATTCTTGTCTGCGTACAGAACGAATCATTCCATATTTATAAAAAATCGAAAATAGCGGTACATTCCCCGCACTATCTTCACACGTATCAACTAACGCAAATGCTCTTTGTCTACCGCTTGATGCTTGCTGACGCACAAAGCGAGAAACGTTAGCAAGGAAGAAAACTTCTAATAAACAAAGTGCTGTCGTTACAAACGATATATATAGAATTGCATCCTGCAATAAAAATTCCATCGCTTCACATCCTTAATAAGGTCATTTTAGCACATTCGGCAAACATTCTCTATTTCCTTTTATCGTCAAAAAAAGTATTTTGCATATTTTCTCAAGAAAACAATAATTAAGAAACATTGTATTCGCTTTCTTTAGTATATTCACACACATCAATGAATAGGCTTGATTTATTAGAAATTTATAAAATTTTTGCATTATAATAAAACTATTGCCAGTTTTTGAAAAAACCTTTATTCTCTTCTTGTAATCAAAAATGAATATGGAGATGAAACATACTATGGGTCAACTAGGAGACGCCGATTACGTTCCCGACACCGCCTTTTTATCCTTCCCAGCAGCTAAAACATTTCACTTAGAATTTATCATACAGTTGGTTGTTATTTTCGTAGCTTCTATTTTGTATGCAATTTCTATGAATATGTTCTTTATCCCGCATAACATGATTAGCGGTGGATTCGCTGGAGTAGGGATGATTATCGGTTATTTAATGCACTACAATATCGGTGCACTTATCTTTTTACTAAACATTCCTCTTCTTATTTTAAGTCACTTTTACTTAGGCAAGAAGACAACCTTTTTAACAGCGTACTTTGTAGCTGTATCATCATTAGCGATGAACATTATCCCTGTACACCAAGTTTCAGACGATATTTTACTATCTTCTGTATTCGGCGGTGTAATCTGCGGAGCAGCTTCAGGAATCATATTCCGATTTGCTTCTTCAACAGGTGGATTTGATGTCGTTGGATTGATTGTAGCGAAATATCGCGATGTTTCAATTGGAGCAATCATATTTGTATTCAACTTAATCTTACTTGTTGTAGCAGGATTTATTTTCGGATGGGATATTACACTTTATACGTTAATTAGTCGATTTGTAGTCAGCAAAGTGATCGATGCTGTGCATACGAAACATATTAAATTGACGATAATGACAATTACAGAAAAAGGCGAGGAAATAAAAAGCGCCCTACTACATCACGGCATACGTGGCGTGACGATGGTAGATGCTGTCGGCGGCTATACAAACCATAAGAAAAAAATGATTTACACTGTCGTGACTCGCTATGAGTTAGGCGAAATGAAACGTATTATCCGTCAAGTGGATAACAAAGCATTTATGAACATTACTGAAACAGTTGAAATTGTCGGCCGTTTCAAACGTATATAAAAAAGCGCAAGGAATGGTATTTCCTTGCGCTTTTTATTTTTTACACTTATTACAAAATCAGATAATTCTATTATTATGCCTCTAAATATGTTATAATGAAAACAGACTCACAAAAAAAGAGTATATAGACTTGGAAGTTTCTCTTATTTTACAAGCAAAAAGAAACGAGCAGTCGGGTATATTTCAGACACCATACACGTAACGGTTTAAAAAACCGATCACTCTTCAATGATCTTTTTATAAAAAGATACGTACAACTAAAACTCACTTCAATATACTATACCTACCTTTTTGACTTCCAAATCATCTTATTACATAAGGAGATGAACATATGAATCAATATATACGATATACAATAGCTGTCCTGTTTGCTATTATCGGCGGAACAATCTGCTTCTGGACAAACACTCAGCTTGGAGAGAATATCATTTTTAATGGAATCGAAACACTTGTAAGCGCTTCAATTTTAGGTGGATACATTTTCTTCCTCTTTAATCCAGAAGAAAATGCGCAAAAAACAATGTTATTAACAATGATCGGAATCGTTGGCGGATGTATTTCCTACTCAATGACTAACTATACATTACCACTTCAATTAAGCTCAGCTTTCTTCCACGGTCTATGGACTTGGTTCATTGCATTCTGTCTAGCAGATGTATTCAACCTATTACAAGACAATGAAGAAGAAAACGGTCGCCAAATTGAAAGTAACTCGTAAGCTGGAAGGGATTCTTCCAGCTTTTTTTATGTTGGTTTGCATACCACGGCATCACAATAAAAAGAAGTTACCCTCACGGCAACTCCTTCTCCATATACCCCGCCCAGTATCAATCGGATTATATCAGCGATTTTTCAAATATATCGACGATTTCTCCACTTATATCAGCGATTTTTTCATTATATCGACGGTTCGACACAGGATATCGACTTACCGACATTTTTCGACAATCAATTTTCATCTATATACCTCCGCTCGGAATCCGAAACGAAACGTGTGCCCCGCCTCTCACCTCACTATTTTCTACCTGAATTTTACCACCATGCTTCTCAACAATTGTCTTAGCAATATATAACCCGAGTCCAAAATGCTCCTTGCTTCCTGCACGCGACTGATCTCCCTGATAAAAACGTTGTAATACTTTTTTCAAATCTCCTTCTTGAAAACCAGGCCCTGAATCATATACATGAAACTCTATTGCGTCATGCCAAGCACATACTTTCAAAAGCATCTTCCCTGACACCGGAGTAAATCGAACTGCATTCATTACGATGTTGTCCATTACTTGACTGATTCGCTCTTGATCAAATACTAAGCTTTGCATATCCTCATTATTTTCAAAGATGACATCCCAATCAATTTCTTTTTTTCTAGCTATGCATTCATATTCTTCTAGTTTTTTAAGAAAGAATGGATTTATATGTACTTTATTTAAACGTAATTGAAATGAGAAACTCTCTAGCTCATTTACTATTTGGAACTCCTCAAGAAGCTTTGTCATTCTGTTTGTGTTTCTTTCAATCGTTTGTAAATACCGATGTAACACATCTTCATTTTTCCATAAACCACTTTGCAAACCTTCTGTATGACCTTGCACAATCGTTAATGGCGTTTTCAAATCGTGAGAAATAGCTCTAATATATTCTCTCCTTTCTTCTTCTAACTCCCATTGTCGTGACAAACTAGTAGCTAGTGCTGCACGCATATTTTCAAACGAACTGACTAATTCACCAATTTCATTTTTCGCGTTGTACTCTAAATGAAAATTTAAATCCTGCTCTTGAATTCTTTTTGAGGCCTCTGATAGTTCAACTAGTGGTTTCTTTATTCTTTTTCCCATTCGATTTGAAATAATGTAGGACAAAATTGTAATGTATATAAAGGGTGAAGCTAAAAATAAAATTACAAAAAAGGAATCAACTGCCGAAGCAGTAGATATTGTTAAATGATAATTAAACCCTATCGCTCCTTGTAAATCTCCATTCCTATCTACTAAAGGCAGATATGTCGTAACTTCATTATCGTCTTCTTCACCATAAATATTTGTATTAATAACACTCGAAATCGGTCTCTCATTTGTTATTAATTTCTTGTTATATGTACCATAAGAAATATCTCCTTGCCTATTAACAATTTGATATTTAATTCCCTCTTTAGGGACAATTTTCTCTAATCCATTTCGCTCTTTCTCATTTAACAATAGTATGCCTTTATCTTTTACATATTCTTTTATCATAGGTATTTTCTGTTCATAATAATTCGCAGGAAATACTTTCCCATTCTTCGTTAGCCAATACCAACCACTAGCCGCTGTTAAAACCGTTAGTATTAAACTACCAAGTAGAACTATTAAGAAGCCGGCTACTAGCTGTTGTTTAATCCTTAACCTTTGCATCAATTCTGTACACTCCACTTATATCCAATTCCCCACACCGTTTGAATATATGTATTTTCTCTGTCATATACACTAAGCTTTGTTCTAATTTTCTTTATATGCTCAACTACAGTAGAGACATCACTTTCACTATCATATCCCCAAATCTTTTCAAACAGCTGCTCTTTCGTCAAAACTTGACCAGCATGAAGTGCTAACATTTTCACAACTTCATACTCTTTTTTTGTAAAATGAATTTTTTCTTTCCCAGTCATTATTTCGTAGTTTTGCAAATCTATTAATATACTTCCATAGCGTAGAAATTCCTTTTGATCCACCATTCTTAAATCTGTCGTACGGCGCAAATTGGCAACAATTCTCGCTTTCAACTCTTTTAAACTAAATGGCTTACTAATATAATCGTCTCCACCAATCAATAAACCTTCTATCCGAGACCGTTCACTACTATCCGCACTTAAAAATAAGATTGGGCATGCATAAGACTCTCTCATCTTCTCGCAAACTTTAAACCCATTCATATCTGGCAACATAACGTCTAAAATAATGAGATCCACGCTATTATCTAATTTCTTCAAAGCTTCTTCACCACTTAATGCACTTCTTACTTCATACCCTTCCATGACAAGACTATCTTCAATAAATGTAAGAATATCTGGTTCATCGTCTACAAGTAGTATTTTGCTCGTCACGGCAAGTCCCCCCTAATTAAATATATCTTTTTTACACCAACTAAACATAGCCGCTATTGCACATCCTCCTAAAATTGTACCATTTATCAGGTAAAATGTTCCTTTCCCCTCACTTAATATTCTTAGAATTGATCCACTTCCAATTACAAAATAACTTAATTCTTCATTCACATATAAACTTGCTACTAATAAACCAACTATTACAAAATACGTAATGATAGCGTTTTGAAACCATAGACTTACAAAACTACTCAACATTGTTAAAGCACTTGCTATAAACCATAGTATTAAATAATATTTTACAGTATATAAAATAGAAGCATTCGCACTATAAATGACTTGTTTATCTAAAAAGAATGTCTCTTCTGCACGCCTTATAAAAAATGTTCCATATATATAACTCTCAATGAATGCCATTAACAAAAACAAACTTACAATGCTCATTTGAGCAATCCATTTCGCCAATAATAATTCCCATCTACCTACGGGACGAATCATAACAAGCCGATACGCACCAGATGAAATTTCACTATTAAAACTATCAATAAATAAGATTGGAAAAATTAATAAGAATAACGTAAAATACCATTCTCTTGTAACTGCGACAGGAAAGTTTAAATTACTTAAGATTGCTTCTGTTCCTTTTGTATCATAAATAGCAACTCCAAAAGTATGAACCCATACGCTATGCAAAATAAGTAGCAGCCCAAAAATAACTATTAATGCTTTCGTCTTTTTTCTATTAAAAATCCGTTCAAATTCACTTATAAGTATTTGTCTCATTCTTCACACCTCACACAAAATTATCTTTTTTCCCTATCCAATAAACTGTTACAGTATTACAAACAACAATGTATAGTAGTAAAACTACAGATCCAAAAAGAATCATTCTTGAACTACCAGATAAAGATATAGCAATTCCTTCATGTTGCAATTTAATTAAAGAAGAATAATTAATATAAAGAAAAGTCGGGGATTGGCCTATCACTAACGCCATCGCTGGGTATCCAAAGGAAAATATAATGAATCCCATACCGAGAAGAGTCGCACTTGTTGTCGATTTACTTATAACCGACAGCATAATTAATATGCTAGCCATTGCTACTAAAGTAAGATAAGCAATTCCGTAATAAGAAATACAGTATAAGAACACGCCAAGTGCATTCGTTTTTTCCGTATGATAAAACAAAAGAATATTCGGTTCATGCTCAAAGAAAATATAGCCAATACAATAACTGCAAATAAAATAAACACTTATAAATAGCAAACTTACCGCTACTATCGTAATTATTTTTGCAATCAGAACCTCCGAATACGTATATGATCTTTGGATTACCATCCTAATTTGACCGCTATGATACTCTTGAGCAAACACAAGAACAATTAAAACGAGTAAAACAAGATTACATATACTCATAAGCATTTCAGATAATGCAAGGACAGGGAACGAATTCGCATATGTATAATCAACCGCTATCCTTTCGACCTCTTGATTATGTTTTAAATAGTACTTAGCAGCCCCAAGTAACATCACTGGTATCATCAAAAAACAAAGCCATGTTACTTTCTTCGCCCAAAGCCGCTCCCATTCCGAGCGTACTAACATCATCATGAGCTCATCATCTCCACGAAAATATCTTCTAATTCTTTATTCCTTCCTTGCAATTCTTCCGTCGTTCCCCGCCATATTAATGATCCTTCTCGAATCATGACCCATGAATCACACATAAGCTCCAATTCACGAATTAAATGACTAGAAATGAAAAAAGTAATGCCCTTCTCACGCTGTAAATCGAGTACAATTTTACGAAGCTGCTTAATTCCAACTGGATCCAATCCATTAGACGGTTCATCCAAAATGATAAAATCTGGATCCCCAAGAAGTGCCTGCGCAATCCCTAAACGCTGCTTCATCCCTAACGAATACGTACCAACTTTATCGTCAGCACGATTTTCTAAACCGACGATTTCTAATACTTGCTGCACTTTATTTTCAAGAACTTCTCCACCAGTACGTAACGTAATCCTCCCTAGATTCCGCAAATTTTTTCGTCCTGACATATAAGGGAAAAAAATTGGAGCCTCTACAATTGCGCCTACATGCTGAAGAGCTTCTTTCCGATTTTTTTGTACGCTAATACCATTAACTAATATCTCTCCTTCATTTGGTCGAATTAACCCCATAATTGTTCGAATAAGAGTTGTCTTCCCAGAACCATTTGGCCCAACAAAACCACAAATCTCATTTTTATAAACAGAAAAAGACATATGACTTAGCAACGTTCTCCCCTTCACCTTTTTCGTCACATCTCTTACTTCTAAAACCGCTTTTTTCATCTCTACCGCCTCCTTACTCTAAGAATAGAAGGTAAAAATAAACAATTTATAAACAAATAAAAAGAAGTTACCCTCACGGCAACTTCTTTCCCATATACCCCATCCAGTATCAATCGGATTATATCAGCGATTTTTCAAATATATCGACGATTTCTCCACTTATATCAGCGATTTTTTCATTATATCGACGGTTCGACACAGGATATCGACTTACCGACATTCTTCGACAATTAAGACGCTCAACATACCCTATCCCCCAAGCAATTTACTGCCGAACTCTACGATTAAAAAGATAATTAATAGGATCGCGAGTATTTTTAATGCTACATATGCCACTTTAAAAACAACATAAATGAGCAAGACGATTAAAATAATCGTTAAAATTTCCATCTAGAATTCCTCCAAGCTTTGCTCTTCACATCTTATTTTACTCGCCCCACACTTTTTATGGAACGGCATAAGACGACATAGAAAAAAGAGGATACCTCACCCATCGTAAGATACCCTCTTCTTTAGCTGCTCAAACCATTCTCTCTCTAATTGTAAATATCCCATTTCACTCTTCTCAGCGCTCTTCAATTCTTTATCGGCTTTCTTCATATAAGTACGGGACGCTTCCATATCACCCTCTAAATATTTAACAATCGCTTGTGTACGATAATATCCATGTAAGTCTATTTTTGTAATAGCCCTCCCATGTTCCTTTGCTTCTTGCAAAGAAAGACTATCCATCTGATAAAGGGCTTTATATAAAAGATACCAACTATGAAAACTACTAACGAAATATTTATTTTCCTTCGTTACAGGTAGTTGAACAACTGTTTCTATATATGGTATTGCTCTTTCCATTCCTTCTTGATCGGCTCTAGCATAAAAAATGAGCATAAGTCCACTCATTATATCTCTTATACTTTTATCCTCTTTTACTTTTTCCTCACTAAGCTCTATTAATCTCTTATCCCAATCTTTCGGCCTCTTATAACTAAATAACTCACTTGATACTTGAATGTTATATAAATGCTGCTTAGCCTTTTCATCATCTTTAATTAAAATAAGAAATTGCATGCCATCACTCAAAAACGTTCCTTTTATCGGTACGATTGTAGCTGTAAAAATGACAAAGTGTAAAACAGAAAAATATAAAAGATATTGATAATAACTCACCATGTATATGTAACCGGAAGTAATACCAAATAATAAACTCGTAATCGGTCCACCTAAAGTCATCCACGCCCATTTTTTCGAAAGATTCGGTGTCTCTATAGAAGGCGGCACTAACATCGCCACGCCTCCAAAGTACATCCACAATTTATTTTCTCGAATGCGTACTTTCCCCTTCTCTTTTTGAAAAGTAATCGGCCCTACTGTCATAAATTTAAAATTCAAACCGCCTATTAAACCAACTACTACATGTCCTAGCTCATGAATGGCTAACACTAACAATGCAATTCCAACTATTGCCCATAGGTTCAAAATTACTTCTAATTTCCCAGTTCGGATTACTCCGTATAAAATGGACAGAATTAACGCCGCCGTCATAGAACCAGCTGGCCTTCTTAAAATATCCACCTTTTTCTCCCCTTAATAAATCATTTTTCTATGCATTTCGTACATAAATTTTCCAAGATGCAATATCCAAATAAATGAGATTAAGCCAATTAATACAAAATTGATATCACTAGCCACCGTATATATAACGGCAGCCCACCATACATATGCCAATATTGTATTCGTAAATTCATATGCTTTATATCCAGCCTCATGCACAATATGTTTTAATCCTTCATCTGCGTTTTTCGTCCACATTTTCATAGATTCCATATATGTTACACCTTGTTCAGGATATAGCTTATTATAACGATTTTTTGTTATGAGCCCACTAATCACTACAATAGTTAAACAAACGATAGAAGCTACTAAATTCCACACTGCAAATGAAACATTTGTATCCTGCAACAGTGCACGTCTACATGCAATAACTGCATATACAAACCATGCTTGCGTAACTATATCACCTACACGTAAATATATACTTATAATGCCTAATTTTCTGCCTTGTACACTCTCCTCTTCATCACGTGCCTCCGCTAACATACGTGTATTCTTCCAAGTGTAGTACATCATTAAGATTCCAAAAATGGTGCATATACCTATAAATGTATTAGATGATAATTTTCTCGGTTCATCCGAGAGTAAATCTAAAGCTATATAAGATGTTAAAAACCCACCCATCATACTTAATGCCATTTTCCCCACAAAATCAAATTGTTTTTTTCGCTTACTCTTCACCATCATCTTCCCCCTCCACCAACATAAATATTTCCTCCACCGGTACGTTGAAAATTTGTGCAATTTTTAACGACAATACGATAGATGGTGCATAATCCCCGCGCTCAATTAAACTAATCGTTTGCCGCGATGATCCAATCGCTTTCCCTAAATCCCCTTGTGATAAACGATGCTTTGCCCGCAATTCTCTCACTCGATTTTGAAGCTTCATGTCTTCCCTCTTTTTCATTTATTTAATCAAATTGTAAATAATACCCTTATTTTTGTCAATTATAATTGTCATTTTGACGTTAATAATTGACAATTATAACCTATGGGATTTTAAACTGATAAACAAACAAAAGCTTATTAAAATAAAAAAGGCAGTGCATCTGCACTGCCTCCCTAATTTTTGACATAGAATGGATTCCATATTAACTTGCGTTTTGTAAGAATGCTCGTTTTAACTGTTTGCGGAAACGAACTCCTAACGTAATTGCTACAATCGCAATCACTCCAAAAATAATTTTACCAATGTGACCTTCTAGCGCTCCAAAAATATCATGTAAGTTTCCACCTAACCAGTAACCACCGATTAAGAAGAATGATACCCAAAATAGAGCACCTGAGTAAATTGTAATTGCAAAACGGCGGAATGGTAAGTTAATAATTCCTGCAAAGTATCCTGTAAAGTGACGTACACCAGGAATAAAGAAACCGATAAAAATCAAGAAGTATCCATACTTATCAAACCACATTCTTGTTAAGTCGATTTTTCTTTGTGTTAAAAATACGTATTTCCCATACTTTTGAACAAAGGGCATTCCTAATTTATTTCCTAAAAAGTATTGGATTGTCATTCCTACACTTGTCCCAATAAAGGATAGGATAATTAAAATCGGTAAACTTAAATCACCCTTATGTGCTAAAAATCCCGCATATGCTAACGTTGGCTCTCCCGGAAACGGAAGTGCAATATATTCTAACAGCAAACCAACAAGTACAACATAGTACCCGTATTGCTGAAATAATTCATGAATCCATTCCATGTCATCTCTCCTTTCAATCACGTGCAACTTCTTACTAATATTGTATAAAAAAATTGTCGAAATAACTATCACAATAGCTTACATTTTTATTACATTTTTGTAAGGCTCTCACTAAACTTTTACGTTCATTATGTACTCTCATTTTAAAACAATTTAACAAGTATACACTGCGAAAAATCAGGACCTTAATATGCACTTTTTATCCATTTTTTAACACTTAAAAATCGTTATATTTTGTTCTTAATAAAAAACCACTACAAACTCATACTAACTTCATATTAGCTTCATATACGTATTGTAAGATTATATCGGAATTTGTTGAAAAATTTAACCAATATATGACTAAACATTAATTTGAATAAATATTAATCGCTTTTCGAAATTGAAAAAAGGGTGAATAAAAAATGGAAGCTTATAAAATGCACGATTTTATTAATACAAATGTTGAATCTCACCAAAATGAAACCGTTTTTAATTTGCACATATGTGAAACAAATGAATTTGACGTAAGTTTAACAAAGTCTACAACACTGTCTTTTATCGTTTCAAAAAAGAACATTAAGATTGTTACGAAAAAATGGATTAATTCAAATCAAGAAAGCATGATTGGCAAAAGCTACATCATTCCAACGAAAGCTTTCCACTACTTCTTACCAATTATTTCTGAAACTGAAGATGAATTAAATATTCAAATTCAAAGTTTTGGACTACATGGCGAACTTTTATTAAATGAAAGATTACTTATTGATAAAAACAACAAACACAATGCCAAAATTACTACCTTCTTTGAAACATTAGATGAAAATGTAAATAAAGTATTACGAGGATTGCAAATTCATTGTATGTAAGACTACTACAATAGTAAAAAGGAGAACATAATGAAAAAACTATTATTAAGCGCACTATTATCATTAGGATTTTTAACTATTCCATTCACAAATGCTGAGGCAGCTGCAACAAATGATCAGCTTATCGTGAATACACAGTTAAATAAAATGGATTATTATCAAAACGGAAAATTCATAAAAAGTTTTACTGTCGCTACTGGAAAGGCAGCTACTCCTACACCTAAAGGTACTTTTCAAATCGTAAATAAAATTAAAAATCGTCCTTATTACACAGGCAAAATTAAAGGCGGCGATCCGCGCAATCCACTTGGTGACCGTTGGCTCGGACTAAACATGGCAGGAACTTACGGAACAACTTATGCGATTCATGGTACGAACAATAATCAGGCAATTGGTAAGTGGACAACACTAGGTTGTATTCGTATGTATAACAATGATATACACTGGTTATTTGAGCGTATTCCCCAGCAAGCTACTGTCACTGTAAAATAACCTCAAAGCGCGATTTACGTGTAGCCAAGAATTTTATGTCTTGGCTTATTTTATTTCTTCATTTACAGTAGCAAAACAACTGTATTTACATATATAATAGGAATAGATTGTGTTAGGTAACATCCAAACATTGATAAACATGGATATTAAAATTATACAGTTATAATATTTTATAAATTTTATAATACATACTATAATAGAATTACTGTAATTCTTAAATATTCAGTTTCACTAAACAACTCCCCTTGCTACTTTCATGATTATTTTATGGCAGGGGCTTATTATATGTATAAACAATCTGAGTCATCGAAAAAATGATGAATTCGAATATTGCAGTTAAAAGCGTTATTTAGGAGGTGTTACTATGACGCATATACTGGTGATTGAAGACAACCCAGATATACAAGAACTAATTCGTGAATTTCTAATGGCACAAAACTTTACTGTTGATGTCGTTGGTGCTGGAACAGAAGGTATACTTCTTTTCCAAAAAAATTCATACGATCTTGTCCTCCTTGATGTGATGTTACCAGATATAGATGGCTATAGTATTTGTAAAATTATGCGAGGACAATCTGATGTACCAATCATTATGTTAACAGGCTTACATAATGAAGAAAGTGAAATTAAAGGATTTGAATTAGGTATTGATGACTATATTACGAAACCGTTCCATTACACCGTATTTATTAAACGTGTAGAAGCTGTATTAAGAAGGGCAGCAACGAAGGAAGCCGAAGCTGCGACTATACTACAATTCCATGAATTGATGTTAAATTCTACAGCATACGCCGCTTATGTTCATGGTAATCAAATTGAATTGACAACAAAAGAATTTGAAATTATTTATACTTTACTGCAAAATCGAGGAAAAGTATTATCAAGAAGTGATTTGTTGAATAAGGTATGGGGCTATGAACATTATGGTGATGTAAGAGTTATAGATACACACATTAAAAACTTACGAAAAAAATTAGGAATTCCTTATATTAAAACGGTGAAAGGCATTGGCTACAAAATCGAATCGTAGCAAAGACAACATCACCAAAAATATTTTCATCAAAACCTTATTATTTTGTATTCTTTTATCACTTTGTCTTTATCAAGTTATTTACTTCTTAGCTTCAAACTACGATAAAGAACGTTTTGCGAAAGAAAATGGAACGCATACTACAGAACAAGCGGATTCAGATAAACAAAACGACCAAAGTAAAACGAATCAAAATAAAGCTGTATCACAGGGGGACATGTTTAATTTCCAATCTGCTATTATAGATTATAATTCTCTCTCTACAGCTATCAATCACCTTTTGCAGCCTAGCCAAACTGCAAAAGCAAAAGAACATACTCAAAATATTTCGGGGAAAAATAGCGCTTCTGCTCCACTTACAGAAACGGAAAAGCAAGTCGCTACTAATGATGCCTTACATAAACAAAATGCAGCAAGTAAAGCAAATGATGCACAAGATAATCCAAAATTAACAGATGTACTGCAGCAATTAGCTCCACATATTGGCGCAACAATGCTTGCACTCTCTCTGCTTGGATCTTTAATTTATGCAAAACTAATTGCTAAACCTTTTCAATATATGAGTGATGCTTTAAAAGATATTATGAATCTTGATTTCTCAGATAAAAAGCTACTCAACAAAAATACTGATCAAACAGATTTTAATTTACAAGTAGCTGCTTCACAAATACCAAACATAGTGAAGAATTTGCATGCGAGCAATCAAGATTTAAGAAATGAACTCAAAAAGGAGCAACAATTAGAACAATCCCGTAAAGAATTTATGTCTATGGTTTCCCATGAATTAAAAACACCAATCGCAGCCGTTATGGGACAACTAGATGGCATGATTCACGGAATTGGAGCTTATAAAGATAGAGATAAATATTTAAAACGTTCCTATGAAATGATGCAAGACATTAACATATTAACGGAAAAAATGTCGGAATTATCCAAAATACAAAACCCTCAATTTAAACCTGATTTAAAAGTTATCTCATTAACTAATATTATTGAGGACGTTATGAAGAAAGTAGATTATTTCGTATCTGTAAAGCAGTTAAATGTTCAATCTAACATTAAACAAGATGTACAAGTTTTAGCTGATCCTAAATTTATTCAAACTGCCATTTTTAACATTATTTCAAATGCAATTCATTATACAATTGACCATCAGCATGTATATATAAAGCTTTATGAAAAGCCAAACGGTTACGCATTAGAAGTATTAAATACAGGTTCACAAATAGATGAGGATAAACTTGCCCATTTATTTGAGCCATTCTATCGCGCAAACCCTGACAAACACGGCTTAGTACAAGGTAGTGGTCTTGGGTTATACATTGTAAAACAAATACTAGATAAACATCAATTCCCTTATGGTATACAAAACACGCCTCAAGGTGTAAAATGTTCTATTGTATTCCCAAAAGCAATGTAAAAACCTACTACAATTTCATATCCCAAATTCATACTTCGTATGAGTGGCGGAATTTTGTAGAGTATATGACTCTGTTTCGTTCGCCCGTTATCCTTATTTGGATAGCGGGCGTTTTTTATTATGTAAAAGGAGGATTTTCATGGAGAAATTTAAGTATTCATTACTCGTTTTATTCGGAGCTTGTAGCTACGGCGTACTTTCAACTATTTTCAAACTCGGATTCATTGATGGATTTTCAGCCCATCAACTATTAGGAGGTCAATATGTCTTCGGATGGATCGGTCTTCTTCTGCTCGTTCTTTTCGTTTCACGTCATAAAGTAACAAAAAAGCAATTCTTTTCCTTACTAACAGTTGGCACAACGATGAGTATGACCGGTATCTTCTACGCTATTTCTGTAGAAGAACTACCAGCATCTATCGCTGTCGTCCTACTTTTCCAGTTCACATGGATTGGTGTCGTTATTGAAGCCATTGCAAATCGAACATTTCCAAGTCGTGAGAAAGTTATATCTATCATTATTTTATTTACTGGTACATTGTTTGCAGGCGGTGTCTTTGAAGGCCTCGGACAAAACTTTTCCACAAAAGGTATGATCTTTGGTCTATTAGCCGCTGTCTCTTTTTCATTCTATGTTTTTGCAAGTGGACGTGTTGCTACAGAAGTTCCGCCTTATACGAAAAGCTTTCTTATGACAACAAGCGCTACTCTTATCGTATGTCTATTCTTCCCGCCAACCTTTTTAACAGACGGTGCTTTGCAAGATGGCCTATGGAAATATGCTTTCTTCCTCGGGTTGTTCGGCGTTGTCGTACCTGTCATTTGTTTTTCAATTGGCGTACCGAAAGTAGGAACAGGACTTGGGACAATACTAGGAGCAGCTGAATTACCAACAGCGATTATCGCTTCTATTACACTTGTACATGAAGTCGTAACGTTTATGCAGTGGATTGGGATCATCTTTATACTACTTGGGATTTTCACTCCTCAGCTACTTACCGCTAGGAAAGAAAAGAAACATAGTAGCGTGCATAGTGCATAACAAAAGACCTTTCATGTATTTGAAAGGTCTTTTTCTCTATCTCACTTTACCGCTCCATATAGCTTTTCTATCTCATGCTCAATTTGTTTTACATCAATCCGTTCAAATAGTGGCTGTACACTATCAATTCTATTCGGCAACGTGTTTTGAGGCTCCCAATTTCGTTTCACAATTGCTAATGTGTTTCTAACTCTTTCACATGAAAATGGTAAAAACGGTTCAAGAAGATTTACAAAATTAGCGATGAGATACACACAATTATAAATCGTTTCTTCGCATGAAACTGGATCATCCTCCCTTTCTTTCCAAGGCTGCCTCTCATCAAAGTATTTATTTGCAAAACGTACTGCATCAAATATTGATTCTAGCGCCACCTTAAATTTAGTTTGCTCAATCGCCTCTCCTACATGTTTATATAATCCTTCTATTTTATCTTTCAGCTCTACATCAATACTTCCCTTCGGCACGATACCACCATAGTACTTTTCAATAAATTTTAATGTTCGGTTCACAAAGTTTCCGTATGCACCTAACAATTCAATATTATGACTGTAAATAAATTCCCGCCATGAAAAGTCAGTATCACGATTTTCTGGTGCGTTCCCTGTTAAAAAGTAACGAATAGAATCCGGATCATAGCGTTCTAATATATCAGGCACCCATACTGCCCAGTTTTTACTCGTAGATAATTTTCTTTTTTCCACTGTTAAATATTCATTCGAAACGATATGACGAGGAATTGCCCCTTCTCCTATTCCAAGCAATACCGCTGGCCAAATGACGGAATGAAACGGAATATTATCCTTTCCGTGCACATAATATGTTTTCGCTTCTCTATCCCAAAACTCTTGATCATCTTTCCCTGTTTTTTCAGCCCAATGTTTACTCGCCGAATAATATCCTGTCACTGCTTCAATCCATACGTAAATTTTCTTATCTTCATACCCTTCTACTGGAATTGGTACCCCAATTGGTAAATCACGTGATACAGCCCTATCTAGTAACCCTTCCTTTACGTATCTTTCTGTTAGCTGAATTGCATTGTCGCGCCATGTTCCTGTTTGTTTTGCTGTTTATACAGCCGCTTTGATTTGCTCCTGAAATGTATGCAATGCGAAATAGAAATGCTCTGTTTCCTGTACGGATGGTGTACTACCACATAACTTACATTTCTTTTCTAACAAATCGAGTGGATCTAAAATAGCTGAACACGCATCGCATTGATCTCCTCTTGCTGCTTCATGACAATGCGGACATATTCCTTCTACATAACGATCAGGTAAAAACTGCGTACACGTTTCACAATATGCTTGTTCCACTGTTTTTTTATAAATATGTTCCTCTTCTAATAAACGTAAAAAAACTTTTTGAACCGTTTTATGATGGTGCTCACTATCTGTACGTGTATAGCAATCATACGTAAAACCAAGGTTACGAAAACATCGCTGGAACTCTTCATGATACTTATTAGCAATTTCCTTCGCCGTCACACCTTCTTGTTTTGCCCGAATTGCAATTGGTGTTCCATTACAATCACTTCCCGACACATACAACACATTCTCACCTTTTGCCCTGTAATAACGTGCTAAAATATCTCCAGGTAACAAACTCGCAATATGCCCAAGGTGTAATGAGCCATTTGCATATGGCCAAGCTCCTCCAATAAAAATACTCATCTTACATTCCTCCTTTTAAATATAAAAAGCCCTGCCCCTATCTAAAAAAAAGATAAGGGCGGGGCTGTATAAACAGTCGCGGTACCACCTTATTTCGCCAATTACTCACATAATTAGCCTTAACAAGTACGGAGCTATATGCTCTTATACTGTGGTTTTGATAACGAGTACCAACTCTCGTCGCCGCCTACTATTATCATTTCATAAGTTCAGGACGAAGCTCAAAGGCCATTGTTCAAATGAATATTCTTGCTTCTTCTCAGCTACCGAAGCTCTCTGGACAGAATGATTTCATTCTACTTTTCCTTTTCAACGCTTTTACGTATAACAAGTATTGTACGAATTAATAACAGAAAAATCAAACTTTTGTCCGAAAAGAAAAGGAAATCCCATCCTCCCGCCGAATACCTATACGTTCACAAAAGGAGTGATATGATTGAGTCAAAAACAACTAAGCGCGCGTAATGAAAAAAGCTGGAATGCAGCTGCTTATGAAGCTTGGACGAATCGCCACGGGGCGCCAGCAGATTATGCAAAAAAGCTTATGGAAGATCCCATGCGCGAGGTAGATCACTATTTACCTTACATACAATCTCCGAAAGGAAAACGTATTATTAATTTACTCGGGTCAAAAGGAAATAAAGCTGTTGCTCTCGCCCTTTTAGGAGCTGACGTAACGGTTGTTGATATTTCAGCAAGTAATGCAAAATATGCAAATGAACTTGCGGACGCAGCAGGTGTCTCTATTCAGTATGTCGTTTCTGATGTATTACATGTGCAGCTATCAGAGTCATTCGATGTCGTACTGCTGGAACTTGGTGTACTCCATTACTTTCTCGATTTAAAACCGCTTTTTCAAAAAATTGCTACCTTGCTTAAGCAAGATGGAATGCTTATCCTTCGTGACTATCATCCTGTTTACACGAAATTATTAGGAGTCGACCACCCATCATTTCAGGCCAATGGAAATTATTTTGATGAAGAATTGATTGAAGATGATGTTGCTTATAGCATCCTTCTTACAGAAGCACAGAAAGAATCGCTACCTAAAACAACTATCCGTCGCTGGACGCTAGGAGAAATCATTACAACGCTCGCGGAAGCACATTTTAAAATTGAAAAACTAGTTGAAGAACACGGGGCACATCAAAAATGGGTCTTCCCTCCTACTGCACCGGACGGAATGGAAGAACGTGTGCCAGGTCTATATACATTAATTGCAACAGCATGCAAAAAGGATCCCTTCACGGATAGGATCCTTTTTGCATGCTCACGCATATAAGTTGAGGTTGGAGATTACCATAATTCTGTAGAATAGGACACAAGATATTTCAACATTTCGTCTCTGACTTACGTCGTCAAAAAGGGGTATGACCAACATAACGAAGAGTAATGTTATTAGTTGATACTGATAATCGTTATCAACTAATTAGAAGTATACATGATGTTTTTTCAAATTACAATAGCATTTCTAATTTTTATTTATGAATTTTTCGATATACAAATGTATACATTTTAAGAACATTTACTCATATCAATCTGCCATATTCCATTATCTGCTATAATTTTCATTGAACAGATTAATAACTTCATAATAATGTTTTTATTAATTTCGTTCTTAATATTTATAAATTATAATAAATAGTTTTTAAAGGTAGGGGTAACGATGAAATATGTTAGCATTCGAAAAAAACTACTCTTCACACTCTTAAGTATTTGTTCCTTATTTAGCATTGCTCTTATTGTTATTCTTTCATTCGCTATGAATCAAGCAAATGAAGTCGAAACCTTAAAAAATGATGTATCAAAAAGAGCAACCATTTTAAAAGAACGTGGCGATTGGTTCCAAGCACAAGTTGCGGGCTTACAAGAATATTTACTATCACATGATCAAAAAGGATTGGATAAATTCAACCGAGAAGGAAAAAAACTAGCCGATACGCGTGAAAAAGTAACTAGTGATAAAAAACTTTCGGAAGGAATGAAAGAAGCCATTTTAATGGGCGGAAAATGGCGAAGCGTCATAGATAATGAAGTCCTCCCTCTCGCTCGCGAAGGAAAATGGGACGAAGCATCCAAAATCGCTTTAGCTCAAACTGATTATGTAAACGACCTTTTAAGTCGTTTTACGAAATATGCAAATGAAGAAAATGATAAACGTGACGCATTAATTGCTGACGTAGAATCTTCTTCATCTCTTATTCAATATATTATTTTCTTCTCACTTATTACATGTACAGTAACATCTATTTTATTAGCATGGTGGTTCTCTGGTAAACTCGTTAAACCGATACGACAAATTGATGAGAAATTAAAAGAATTAGCTTCTCAAGATGGCGATTTAACTGCTAGATTACACGTAACGAGTAAAGATGAAATTGGTGATATCGCCAATTCCTTTAATCAAATGCTCGCTAACTTACAACGTATAATAAAACAAGTGCAACAAACATCAACAAGTGTAAAAGAAGCGTCTGAAAATGTGTTTATCGAAACAACTGCTTCTATGGAAAACACTGCAAAAACTGAAGAAACTATGAATGCTCTCGAACACAATATTCGTTCCCAAGTTTCCAGCATCGAAGAAAGTTCAACTGCAATGGACGATATGGCAACGAGTGTTCAGCGTATTGCAGAATCCGCCTCTTCTGTTGCTAGCCTAGCTGTTACAACTTCAGAAAAAGCTGATAGTGGTAATAAAGTCATTGAGAAATCTATTACACAAATGCATACCATTAATGAAGCTGTTAACGCTACATCACAAGTAGTAGAGCGACTCATTACACATACAAATCATATTGATACTGCACTTCAATCCATTTCTAATATCGCGGAACAAACGAATTTACTCGCTTTAAATGCTTCTATTGAAGCAGCCCGTGCTGGTGAACATGGAAAAGGCTTCGCTGTCGTTGCTGATGAAGTACGAAAACTTGCTGAACAATCTCAGCTAGCAGCAACTGATATTAACCATTTACTTCATCAAATTCAAGCAGATACAAAAATAGCAAATGAAATGATGACACAAGGTCAGTCAGAGGCTTCTGAAGGCATTACAGTCATTCGTACTGCTGGATCTTCATTCTCAGAAATTGTTAACCACATTAACAAAGTCTCTACACAAATGCAGGAGGTGTCTGCAACTGCTGAAGAAATGGCCGCAAGTTCTGAAGAAATGAATGCAGCTTTAAATAACATCGCTTCTATTTCAAATGAAGTTGCCGCTGAAACATCACAAACAGCAACTTCAGCTGGTGACCAAGTAAACAAAATGAGTGTCGTTGCTAAAAAAGCAGCTGAAATGAAAACGACCGTACAAGAACTTGAAGTTCTCGTTTCTCATTTCAAAACAAATGCTTAAAGTGAAAAAAGAGAGATTTACAATCTCTCTTTTTTCACTTTAAAATATCTCTTTCTATCTCTCATTCCGTCTGCTATAATTCCTAAAGGAAAGAAGAAAGCTTTATTCCAGACGGAGTAAAGCTTTCTTTCAATTTTTTACATTAATTAATTCTAATACTATGATTTCACAAAGGAGGATTTTATTATATGAGTTTTATTAGCATTCGAAAAAAACTAATGTTCATGATGGGAACGATTTGCGCTTTATTTGGAATCGCCTTAGCTTTTATTTTATTTTTTGCTATTGATCAATCTCGTCAAGCTGAAGCATTACAAAAAGAGATTTCCCCCCTTGCAACACAATTAAAAGAGCGCGGGGATGCTTACCAAGTACAGCTCTCTGCTTTAAGAGGGTATTTATTACAGCACGATCAAGTTGAATTAGACAAATTTAATGAAATGAGTAAACTTCTTGAAGATAAGAAGAATGAGCTTCTTTCAAATCCTAATCTTTCTCAATCTGTGAAAAGCACAATGGAATCAGGATCGGCTTGGAGAAAATTTATTGAAGAAAAAGTTTTCCCTCTTGCAAAAGAACAAAAGTGGGAAGAAGCTTTACAAGTAGCTTATGCAGAAAATGGTACTGTTTATAAAGTAATTGGTGACTTCACAAATTATAGTAATGAACAAGCTAAGCTACGTGATCAATCTATCGCAAAAATTGATCAATCTTCACTACAAATTGAATATGTTGTCTTCTTATCACTTGTTATTTGTATTATCGTAGCTATCACACTTGCATGGTGGTTCTCTGGTAAACTTGTTAAACCAATTCAACAAATTGATAGCAAGCTAAAAGAATTATCATCTCAAGAAGGTGACTTAACAGCCCGCCTACAAGTAAATAGTAATGATGAAATTGGTACGATTGCAACATCATTTAATAAAATGTTAGAAAATCTACAACATATTATTAATCGTGTTCAAAAAACATCTGTGGAAGTACAAAACGCTTCTGAAAATATGCTAGAAAAAACGAATATATCACGTGAGGCAACAATAAAAGTTCAAAGCTCGATGTCTAGCTTAAATGCAAGTATTCAATCGCAATCTGCTAGCATGGAAGAAAGCTCAACCGCAATGGACGATATGACAGTAAGTGTTCAGCGCATTGCTGAATCTGCTTCATCTGTAACTGAACTTGCTGTAGCTACATCTGAACAAGCTAACGATGGAAATACTGTTATTCAAAAATCTGTTTCACAAATGACAACGATACACGACGCGGTAAATGCTACGTCAGAAGTGGTCGAACGTCTAATCACTCATACAAAATATATTGATACAGCTGTACAATCTATTTCTAATATCGCAGAACAAACAAACTTACTTGCTTTAAACGCCTCTATTGAAGCAGCTCGTGCTGGCGAACAAGGAAAAGGTTTCGCTGTCGTAGCTGACGAAGTTCGAAAACTTGCTGAACAATCTAAAACAGCGGCAACAGATATTAACCAGCTACTACATCAAATTCAACAAGACACTGAAACTGCTAACTCTATGATGTCACAAGGCCGTTCGGAAGCATCTGAAGGCATTCATGTTATTCGTGAAGCTGGCAATTCTTTCACAACAATTGTAGAACAAGTAAACAAAGTATCTACTCAAATGCAAGACATCTCAGCAACTGCTGAAGAAATGGCTGCAAGTGCTGAAGAAATGAACGCTTCACTGAATAACATCGCTTCTATTTCTACCGAAGTATCTAGTGAAACAGCGGCAACAGCACAATCTGCTGAGAAAAAAGTCGTTACGATGAATGAAATGACACAAACAGCTAAACAAATGAAACAAACAGTTGAAGAATTAGATCAACTCGTATCTCATTTTAAAACTGAATAGCCATTCCAAAAATATTCCTCTTCCAAGAGGAATATTTTTTTGAGCTCATTTCCTGCACTTTATACATATATCCGTTATAATGAGAATCGATATCATTAATATGTAGGGGGTGCTACACATGTCACAACAAGCATTTGAAGAAAAGTTATATGCAAACTTAGAAGCTGTTATTGACCCTGAACTCGGTGTTGATATTATTAATCTTGGATTAGTTTATGACGTTACAGCAGATGAAAATAATAATGCTGTCATTACGATGACGATGACTTCTATCGGTTGTCCAATGGCTGGGCAAATTGTATCAGACGTAAAAAAAGTATTATCAACGAACGTACCTGAAGTCAATGAAATAGAAGTAAATGTCGTATGGAATCCGCCCTGGTCTAAAGAACGTATGTCACGTATGGCGAAAATCGCATTAGGTATTCGCGACTAAATACAGAAAGACCTGACATCCTAGTCAGGTCTTTTTCTCTTATTATTTTACGCCTACTGCATCATAAGCTTTCGTTACAGCTTGTACAGCTTTAGAGTTTTTACCATATAAATCTTCAGCTGACTGAAGTGCTGCTTGACGCATCATCTTAAAGTCAGAGTTTGCAGTTAAATATTTCGTAAGAGCACGGTAATAAATTTTTTCTGTCGCTTCACGGCCTACTCCTGTTACTTTCACGCCGTAATGCTCCCCGCCTTCAGATACTAAATATGCAGCTTTATTGTTAATGCTACTGTTAATGTGAACGCCGCCATTATCAGCTGTTCCAGTGTAGCGCTTATTGTAGTGATCTGGGTAACCTTCACCTGGTTTTAATGGATTCGGAATAGATGCTGGATCTTTCAGAGAGCGAAGTGCATCACCAGGTTTACCAGGTGTATAAATGTCAGCACCTAAATCCCAGCTCTTCTTCTCAACCATAACACCCATAATATCAGATAACGATTCATTTAACGCACCCGGCTCATTTTTATAAACAAGATTTGCTGTATGCTCAGTGACAGCATGCGTTAATTCGTGACCGATAACATCTAGTCCAGCAGATAATGGAATGAATGTTTTACCATCGCCATCACCATACATCATTTGCACACCGTTCCAAGCTGCGTTATTCCAGCTTTCTCCAACGTGAACAGTAGAAATTAGCTTCGCACCTTTATCATCGAAAGAGTTACGATTAAATGTCTTTTTGTAGTAATCATATACTTTCCCTGCATTTACATGCGCATCAACTGCCGCTTTATCTTCGAAGAACTTAGATTTACTCTTAACTTCTTCTCCCGTATACCCAAGAATTTGTGAGAATAGATTAAACCAGTTTTCGTCCATATTCTCTGCATCAAATGTATGGATACCTTGTCCTCGTTTACCATCAAATAAGTTGAATTCTCCTGTTTTCGTATCTTGAGCAATTTCAAATGATTGTTTACCGCCCAATACTCCGTAACCAAATCCTGTAATGTTATCTACAGCGTTATATTTCTCAATCACATTTCCATTTGTCGCATCAACAAAGTAATGCCAATACCCTGGAGCTGGCTTTGAAATCGATGCTTTCACTAAGTATGCAAGATAGTAATTCCCATCTTTTTCATACACATATAAATCTTTTTTCACACCGTCATAATTCTTTACTTTACCAACTTCTTTTTCAATATCTGCCTTTGCAATTGTTTCTGCTTGCTCTGCACTAATCTTTGCAAATGCAGGAATATTTTTATCCTCCAAATTCGGAATAACTTGTCCGAAGAATGCTTTTACATTATTCTCTTTATCTAGTGTAACTGTTTGATCTGAACCGTACACAGGAATATTATTATGTTTCTCAACTAGCTTCACGTGTGTTGTACCGGATTCAGCATCTTTTTCTTCCCCAACGACATTAAAGTGTTTATCCATATTTCCTGCTAATTTGAACATATCTTTCTTACTCTCTAAATATTGAAAGACCGTTTCTTTTTTATCTAGTCCTTCCGGTGCTTTCCATTCTTCACCTATGTATGCAGGCGTTTTAAATTCTTGATGGTATTGAATTTTTTGTTCTTCCGCTTTCGTTGTCGTTGCTCCAAATGTTCCAAATCCCCCGGCGATAACAGTTAACGCTAATGCTGATGAAATGACTTGCTTTTTCACTATAACATTCCCCATTCCCATAAAGATTTTTGACACTTTTATACAATTCTTGTTTTTCAAGTTGATACCTTTCCCTAAAATTTGAGAAAGTTTTTTCTGACAATTCCACTCAAAAAAAGAGGACATCTATCGGATGTCCTCTTTTCAAACCTTTTATTGTTTTTTCAATTCAATTGCTAAATAGTGAGATTGCTCTTTCGCTACAATATGAATATCTTCTTCCACCGCTTCTGCTGCATCACGCATAACAAGTGTCTCACCATTGATTACACTACTACCTTCAATTTGTACAAGATACAATTGACGGCCTTCTTTCACTGGAAAATGAATTTCTTTTCCAGCATGTAACGATAAAGCATATAAATTCGCATCTTGATGAATTTGAATTGGTGCCCCACCTTCTACTTGAGATACCATATGAAACCATTCATTTTCACGCTTGCTCCAATCAAATTTAAACTCACCATAGTTTGGTTTATGGTCCGCGCGATCTGGTAAAATCCAAATTTGTAGTAAACGTAATGTTTCATTTCCTAAATTATGCTCACTATGAAATACACCCGTACCCGCACTCATATATTGAACATGTCCACGCTCAATTGTTCCGCGGTTCCCCATGCTATCTTCATGTGTTAAAGCACCGTCTACAACGTACGAAATGATTTCCATATCGCGGTGGGGATGCATATCAAAACCAGTTTGCGGTGCTACTAAGTCATCATTAATTACACGTAATGCACCGAAGTTCATGTTATTAGGATTATAATAATTTGCAAATGAAAAATGAAAATGTGTATTTAACCAACCGTGATTTGCTCTTCCCATATTTTTATGATCAACTTTTCTAAACATATCCTTCACCTCATATTATCTCGAATTCGAGATTTATTTTAAAATTTTTCTCACTGTAACTTTTTTAGTAATTGTAGTAATTGATGTTGTTCTTCTACATTTAAATTTTGAAACTGCTCCGCTTGGAATGTTTCTTGAGGCGGGATGATTTCTTCATATAAAGCTCTTCCCTTTTCTGTTAACGAAATATATTTTGTAGTACCTTCTTGTTCACGACGAATCCATTCGAGCTGCTCCATTTTATTTAAAAGCTGCGTAATATTTCCCTTCGTAACAAATAGCTTATTTCCAAGCTCTTGCTGCGTTAAACGGCCATGCCCTCCAACTTGAGCTAGTACATCAAACTGAGCGGCAGATACTTTCCATTCTTTCAAATGCTGATTCGTCTCACGAATACTTTTGTTATAAAAACGTGATAAACGAAACCATAGTAGTAAACCTAGTCTATCTTCTGTTTTCATTTCATCACCTCGCTCATTTCATACCATTAGTTTAGAACTAAACTTCATAAAAGTCAATTACTTATTTTTAGTAAGAAGCAAAGAAAGCACAGCGCTATTTCTCCACTATGCTTTACATTAACTTTCTATTTTTATATTCATCTAACTTCCTCTCCGCGAACTTTCTCGCATCTTTCTCAATCCATCTATCTTCGTACAATTCACTTCCAACATACAATACTTCGCTCTTATGCTGCATTGCATGACGAAATTCATGCAGTAGTGTTTTAAGGACTTGCTCATACTCTTCCCACATACAAACAAAAATTAATTGTTTTTCTTTATGATAAAAACCACCTACCGGGAATAAAAATTCCTCTTCTTCTTCTCCTAGTGATAAAAGGACATGATTCGCATCACACGTATCACAAAAAATAACCGGTGTTTTACATACTTCAATCAGTGAAAATAAATCGTCTCTAAGCCTTTTGACATCCCAAGGAAGCTCCGAATCCAACACATACCAATTCTCCACCTGTTGATATACATTTTGAAACTGGAGTTCCATTTCTCTTTATTCCCCTTTCCAAGCACCCTTTTTCTATATGTATGCCACAATATGGTAAATATTAAACATATTCTTTCATCCTTGAAAAAATACCAATAAAAAAGGAACCTATGCCGACATAGATTCCTTTTCCGTAATCACTTTTTCATACATATCTTTTACTTTTATTTTTTTAATTTAGTTAGTCTTCGTATCCCACTTAAAGATTTTATTTAAAAATTTATATACATTCTTTGACTCTTTTGTCAGAAGTGGACCTAAGATAGATAGTATAAGCACGTATAGTGCTGAGAATGGCTTCAAGACTGACATTAAACCACCAGCGATACCGATATTGGCCATAATGATGGAGAATTCTCCTCTTGAAACGATTGTTAATCCAATATTTGTTGACGCTTTATGAGATAATCCAGCTTGTCGTCCTGCAATCATCCCCGCTACAAAGTTCCCGATGATTGTAAGAAGAACTGCACCTAACGTTAACCATATCGCTCCGCCCAATGAGAACGGATCAATGCTTAATCCGAAACTGAAGAAGAAAATAGCTCCGAAAAAGTCTCTAAATGGAACAACGAGATGTTCAATTCTGTCACTATGCTCTGTCTCAGAGAAAACTAATCCTAAAAGAAGTGCTCCAATTGCTTCGGCAACATGAATTGTTTCCGAGAATCCTGCAATAAAGAATAATGAAGCAAATACTACAATAATGAAAATTTCATCCGAACTAATATTAAGCAATTTATTTAATAACGGCGTCGCCTTTCTAGCTACAATAAAGAATAGAAGCATGTATCCTAAAGCAATTCCAATTGAAGTAAGGGCACCTAAGAATGAAGCGTGATCCCCTAGAACTAATCCAGAAACGACTGATAAATATACAGCAAGGAATATATCTTCGAACATGATAATTCCTAAAATTAATTCGGTCTCATTATTACCAGTTCTTCTTAAATCCACTAACACCTTTGCAACGATAGCGCTAGAAGAAATCGTAATAATCCCCGCAATAATTAAGATTTCTAGTAAAGGGAATCCCATGATAAATCCGTACAATAACCCAAGTGAAAAGTTAATTAAAATATAGATCGTTCCGCCAATCGCAATAGAACGTCCAGATTTAATTAATTTTTTCATCGAAAACTCTAGTCCTAGATAGAACAGAAGGAACAGAACTCCAATCCGTCCAAGGAAGGAAATGACACTTGCACTTTCAATAAACTTGAAATCGATCACACCTATTGTCGGCGCGTGTGGCCCCACTAACATCCCAAGAACAATTAAAAACGGAATAACTGAGAATTTAAACTTACCAGCAATTACTGCTGCAATTGCAACTAATACTAACGCTGTACCAACTTCAAAAATTAACGTATCCATCTAGTCAGTCCCCCTATTCGAAAGTAACTCATTAATAATTTTTTTTATTTCTTCTCTCTCACCTGAAACTACAAGCATATCGCCTTCCTCAATTACTGTTTCTGGTCCTGGATTAAATAGCTTTTTCATATTCTTTTTCATAACTGCAATAATCGTTACGCTATATGTTTTTCTTATTTCCAGATCGCCGATTGTTTTTCCGATTGCTGGCGCAGCATTCTCCACTTTAAACCACTCAATCGCCAAACCTTCAAAAACCATTTCAACATTTTCTAATGCTCTCGGCTTATATACCATTCCACCTAGTATGGCTGCAATTTGTCTTGCCTCTGAGTCACGTAATGAAATACTTGAGATACTTTCTTCATGGTCTGAATCAAAATGATACATTTCTCTACGCCCGTCATCATGAATAACAATCACCATCTTCTCGTTACCTTTCGTAACGATTTGAAACTTATAACCAATACCCGGAAGTTCACTTTCTCTAATATTCATATTTAGCTCCTCCACAACAATTTTTATTTGAATTTTCTGTTTTTCTGTCTTTTATTCATCCAATCAACTTTAGAAACTCTAACCATTCAGGATACCTGTGATTTGGAAATCTTTTATTGTAATAATAAGTGGCTCCTAAAAAGATACTTAAAGATGTAATGATAAAAAATATATTACTTCTCATTTTCAAACTCTTAAGGCTTACTTTCCATAAAGTTTCTTCTTTCAAATTATCCCCTCTTTCTTGCGTTACATTTAGTTTTTTAAAATGTAAATAATTCTAAAAATATTAAGATGTAACATAATCATAACATAAAATTAGTTTAAGTAACATAATTTTTTAGAAAAATTGATTCTCGTATATTTTTTGCATATAATTTTCTTATTACGGAAAAAAGGAAGTGTATTATATGGTTGATATCTTTAGCAGATTCCTTGAGGTAACGAATAATATTTTATGGTCATATATTCTTATTGCAATGCTAATCGGCTTCGGTCTTTATTTCTCTTTTAAATTAAAATTTGTCCAAATTACTCATTTCAGTGAGATGGTCGGTTTAATTAGTAAAGGATTTAATCCAAAAGAAAAAAAGAAAGATAGCATCTCTCCGTTCCAAGCATTTTGCTTAAGTGCAGCAGCACGTATCGGTATCGGAAATTTAGCTGGTGTAGCATTAGCTATTTCAATGGGTGGACCTGGCGCAGTGTTTTGGATGTGGTTTATCGCCATCCTCGGAGCAGCTACTAGTTTCGTAGAATGTACGCTCGCACAAATTTATAAAGTAAAAGATGGCAGCAGATTCCGTGGTGGACCCGCATATTACATGGAAAAAGGATTAAACAAACGCTGGATGGGTGTTTGGTTCTCACTTCTTATTACAGTTGCATACGGATTAATTTTCAATTCTGTACAAGCAAATACAGTAACAATTGCATTTGAAAATGCTTTTGGACTAGAGCGAACGATCGTAGGAGCTCTATTAGCTTTATTAGTTGCAGTTATTATTTTCGGTGGCATTAAGAGCATTTCACGTATTACGGAAATGATTGTTCCTCCAATGGCAATCATTTATATTGGTGTGGCTATTTTTGTCGTGATTAACAACTTTACTATGTTACCAAGCATTTTTATGGAAATATTTAATGGTGCATTCGGTTTAGACCAAGCCATCGCTGGTGGTATTGGAGCAGCAATTAAGTACGGAATTCAGCGCGGTCTATTCGCAACAGAAGCAGGTATGGGTAGCTCCCCTAACGCAGCTGCAACATCAGATGTATCTCACCCTGTAAAACAAGGACTTGTTCAAGCATTAGGTGTTTTCGTAGACACATTCTTAGTATGTACATCAACAGCATTTATCGTATTATGTTCTGGACTTTACAAAGGTTCAAATTTAAAAGGTATCGAATTAACACAAAATGCATTAAGTTCACAAATCGGACCGTGGGCAAGCACTTTCTTAGCGATTATTATTTTCCTATTCGCTTTCAGTTCTTTACTAGGAAACTACTATTATGGTGAAACAAATATCGCATTCATTAAAGAAAGTAAAACATGGTTAATGATTTATCGCGTTGCAGTTGTCGGAATGGTATTCTTCGGATCAATCGCTGCCCTTCAAACAGTTTGGAGCTTAGCTGATTTATTCATGGGACTAATGGTATTCACAAACTTAATTGCCATCTCATTCCTAAGCAAATTCGCCTACGCAGCATTAGTAGACTATATTAAGCAAAAGAAACAAGGAAAAGATCCTGTTTTCATTGCAAGTTCTATCCCTGGCTTACAAAATACAGAGTGTTGGGATGGACAGGATATAGAAGAAAAACAGAAGGCTGTGTAATAATTAAAAGCGGAGGCGGCTCGTCCAGAATCGCAGGCTATTTGGAGCTCTCGACCTTGAAGCGCTTTTTGCTTCGAGCGAGAGAGCGAAATGCCCGGAGATTCTAGCCGCTGGAGCTGGATATCACTAAAAGTGAAAGCAGCTCGTTTAGAACAACAGCTATATATCAAACAAAATCCCTATTACTTCAACGTAATAGGGATTTTTATTTACAACAGTTCATAATTTGTTCAAATTAATTCCAGCAAAAGGGTTGATTTATACGAATTACTAGATTATAATAATTATAAATTAGTAATTGATATCACATAACAACTCAAAAGGAGATTGATCATAATGAACAAACAAGTAATCGAAGTATTAAACAAACAAGTAGCAGACTGGAGCGTTTTATTCACAAAATTACACAACTTCCATTGGTACGTAAAAGGACCTCAATTCTTCACATTACATGAGAAATTCGAAGAACTTTACACAGAATCAGCTACTCACATCGATGAAATTGCAGAACGTATTTTAGCAATTGGCGGCAAACCAGTAGCAACAATGAAAGAATACTTAGAAATATCTTCTATTCAAGAAGCAGCATACGGAGAAACTGCAGAAGGGATGGTCGAAGCAATCATGAAAGACTACGAAATGATGCTAGTCGAACTGAAAAAAGGCATGGAAATCGCTCAAGACTCTGATGACGAAATGACATCTGACCTACTACTAGGCATCTACACAGAACTAGAAAAACACGCTTGGATGCTACGTGCGTTCTTGAATCAGTAATACTTAAAAGCGGAAGCGGCTTGCTCAGAATCGCAGGGCATTGGAGCTCTCGACCTTGAAGCGCTTTTTGCTTCGAGCGAGAGAGCGAAATGACCGGAGATTCTAGCAGCTGGAGCTGGATATTACTTAAAAGCGGAGGCGGCTCGTTTAGAGTCGCTTTTTTCTATGGAATGGTCGCGCGTATCAGTACATGAAATTTATACCAACGATTTTCCCTATATATCGACGATTTTCCCTATATATCGACGATTTTTTCATTATATCGACGATTCGACATAGGATATCGACTTACCGAAAAATCACGACAAGATCTGCGTCCCTCTCCCCTACTTTCATCAATATATTACAATCTCTTTTATGTTAAAATATAGTAACATAGATTCAAAAAAAGCTTTTCCATATTCATCATTTACTACTTAAATGGCGGGAGTGGTTCAGTTGAAAGACTACTTAATTAGAGCATTTTTTGCGTTAATAACAGTTGGGATTGTCTTACTTATAGCTAATATTTTCAGCATACGTATCGAAGTGAAAGACTATGCTTTCCTCGTTGTAGTAGCAATTGGTGGCGGCTGGGGTGGCTGGTACTTGTATAAAAAACAAAATAATCAAAATGATAAAGGCATTCCAAAGTAATACGGAATGCCTTCTTTTTATTTCCGCCTATAATAAATAATGAAATTCAAACCGCTAATACAAACTATCCCAATAAACATATCAAACGACACCGAATCTCCACCTAAATTATACTCATCAACAATAAACCCAGACATAAACAACGTGATCGCCGAAACACCGATACACAATATCGAAATAAACCAAAGAGAAAATTCATTAATCAGCTCTTTCTTCTGTATTGAAACAATTAGCATAACAAGAATAGATGCTGCTAAAATACTTTTAAAAACAGGACGTAAATACACAAACTCCTCCATCTATTTCTCCTTTTCCCAAAACATTATATCTCAACATTAACATATTTAACCAAATTAAAAACACATGCCTTTTGAAGATAAAGTGACATGTGTTTCCAATAATCTCTATACAATTGTATTATGATAACTGCTTCCACTTCGTTCCTAAAACAGGACGCTCGTAATTTTGTATTTCATGAATTAATTTATCGGCTGTCTCAGCTGAAACGATTAACTCTTTATTTGACGGATTCATAAATCCTTCTTCCGCTGCGCGTTCAACCATTTGCAAAATTGGTCCATAAAAATCTTTTATGTTCAATAAACCAACTGGCTTATTATGTATACCAATTTGTGACCAACATACTACTTCAAATAGCTCTTCAAACGTTCCGTATCCCCCCGGCAGTGCGATGAAAGCATCCGAAAGCTCTGCCATTTTCGCTTTACGTTCATGCATCGTTTCTACTTCAATTAATTCTGTTAACCCTGTATGAACGATTTCTCCTCGGAATAGACCGCGCGGCATAACACCTGTTACACGCCCGCCTAAACGAAGTACTTCATTTGCTACTTCTCCCATTAATCCAACGCAAGAACCACCGTATACAAGCTCATAATCGTTCTCAACAAACATTTTCCCTAACGCTATTGCCTGCTCTTTAAATTCTGGTCTCTCCCCTAAGTTGGAACCTGCAAACACACAAATCTTTCTCATCCTTACACCCCGAAACTATATATTGTTATGATACAATGAACATTGTACAACATATTGAGGGGATGAGAAAGAAATGGATATCGTTGCATTTCAAAGATGGGTTGAGGAATTTTACGAAAAACGAAGCTGGTCACAGTATAATGCCTTTATTCGCTTAAATTTCTTAACAGAGGAAGTTGGGGAAGTTTCACGCGTTGTTCGCGCAATCGAAATCGGTCGCGATCGTCCTGATGAAGACACTAAGACAGAAGAAGAGCTAAAACAAGAACTAAAAGAAGAACTTGGTGATGTACTATCTAATCTTATTATTCTTTCACAAAAATATGATTTAGATTTGCAAGACATTATGGACGCACACGTCACAAAGCTTTCGAAAAGGTTTGAAACATCCAAATGAGAATATTATCAATTGTGATATAATATTCTTGTCACAATACTAAGGGGGATTTTATGTTATCAAAAAAATTGCACGATGCACTAAACGATCAAATGAACTTTGAGTTTTACTCTGCCCACGCTTATATGGCAATGGCTGCTTACTGTACAGCCGAAAGCTATGATGGATTCGCTAACTTTTTCCTTGTACAAGCTGAAGAAGAACGTTTCCATGCGATGAAGCTTTACAACTATATTAATGACCGCGGTGAGCGTGCTATTATTACTGGATTTGATAATCCGAATAACGAATATGACTCTGTACTGAACGCTTTTGAAGTGGCACTTGAGCACGAGCGTGAAGTAACGAAACGTATTTACAACTTATCTGATATCGCTTGGGATGAGCGTGAACACGCAACAATTACATTCTTAAAATGGTTTGTCGATGAGCAAGTAGAAGAAGAAGCTTCATTCGATAGCATCATCCAAAAATTAAAACGTATTACAAGCGATTCAAACGCATTATTTATGTTAGATGCTGAATTAGAGAAACGTACATTTACGCCTCCAGCTGAGTAGTATTTCAATCACCTTAATGAATGGATTAAGGTGATTTTTTTATTTCTTCTCTCAGCTGAATAACCCTCGCCACATCTTTCTTATAAAACCTAGAAACCTTTTCAACAAAGTCACTATGAGTAAAAGTCCCATCGCCTTCTTCTACTATGCTCAAATATCCATGTGTCAATTTCAAAAATGCTCTAGCATCTTCTCCAGTTAATTGATCAATGTTATCTATAATCTCGTCAAACTCCTTTAAAATATCCTGTTCTTCCAACCTAATTCCCCTTCTCTGTATTATTTATCATACCAAAACAAAAAAAGTCGTTTATCCTCTAAGCGAGAGATAAACGACTTTTTTACTATTTATTAAAGCATAACCCCAACGATAACCGCTGATAATATACTTACTAACGTTGCACCGTATACAAGTTTTAAGCCGAATGATGATACAACGTTTGCTTGTTTGCCATCGATACTCTTCGTTGCACCTGCGATAATTCCGATTGATGAGAAGTTCGCAAATGATACAAGGAAGATAGATAAAATACCTACTGTACGAGCTGATAAATCACCAGCTACTTTACCAAGGTCAAGCATTGCAACGAATTCGTTCGTTACTAATTTCGTTGCCATAATTTGTCCTGCTGTTAGCATCTCTGATGTTGGGATACCCATTACGAATGCTAATGGTGAGAAAATGTATCCTAAAATGCTTTGGAATGTGATTCCGAAAATTGAATCGAACACACCGTTAATTGCTGTAATTAATGCTACGAAACCAATTAACATCGCCGCTACTGTTACAGCGATAGAGAAACCAAGCATAATATATTCGCCTAACATTTCAAAGAATGTTTGCTTTTTATCTTCTTGTAATTCTAAAATGTCGTCTTCTTCTTTCACGTCATATGGATTAATAATATGAACGATAATGAATCCACTAAATAAGTTTAATACAAGTGCCGTTACTACATATTTTGGATCAATCATTTTCATATAAGAACCGACAATTGACATCGATACTGTAGACATGGAAGATGCACAAAGTGTGTATAAACGATTTTTCGGTAATTTGCTTAATTGATCTTTTACTGTAATGAATACTTCCCCTTGACCAACAATCGCAGCTGCTACTGCATTATATGATTCTAGTTTTCCTAAACCGTTCACTTTACTTAATAGGAAACCGACTGCACGAATGATAATCGGTAAAATTTTAATATGTTGTAAGATCCCAATTAATACTGCTAAGAAAATGATTGGTAATAATACCGTTAAGAAGAATGGTGCTTGTCCATCATTTGCTAGACCACCAAATACGAAATTAACCCCTGCTTCCGCAAATTTTAAAATAGCGCCAAACCCATCTGCAATCCCTTTTACTAATACAAATCCGACCTTTGTATTCAGTAAGAAATATGCAAGTACCAATTGAATGACAAGCATAAGTGCAATTGGTTTATATTTAATTTTCTTACGATCTGAACTGATAAGGAAACCTAGTACAAATACTACAAGTAAACCGACTAGAAACATTACTATTTTCATATGTGAATCCTCCACTTCTCCCACGAGTTATTGGTCGTATAACGTATAACGTATAACGAATGACGTCTGACCATTGATGTTAAAAAATTTAAAACCCCTAAATACTATTCAACTGTTATCTAAAATCAGTAAGCGTTTACATAAATTGCAATTTATTAAAGGTAGCCTCTTCTCTCCTACCATACTTGAAAGTCTGAAATTGATACCACCTACAAATCAAATTGTAAGCGTTATCTAACTGAAAAGCAATATAAATTTAAAAAGATTTTTATATGTTAATATATTCCTAATTAATTGGTTTTTCTATGCAAATTTACCATAAAAAAAATAGCCCTAGCTATGAGCTAGGACCATCTTTTTTATAACATAACACCAACGATAATCGCTGATAAAATACTTACTAATGTCGCACCGTACACAAGGCGTAAACCGAATGATGATACAACATTTGATTGATTTTCATCGATACCTTTCGTTGCACCTGCGATAATTCCGATTGATGAGAAGTTCGCAAATGATACAAGAAATACAGAAAGAATACCAACTGTACGAGCTGATAAATCACCAGCTACTTTTCCAAGATCAAGCATCGCAACAAACTCGTTTGATACTAATTTCGTTGCCATAATTTGTCCCGCTGTTACCATCTCTGCTTGCGGGATACCCATTACGAATGCTAATGGCGAGAAAATGTATCCTAAAATAGCTTGGAATGTAATACCGAAAACTGAATCAAACAAGCTATTGATTGCTGTAATTAATGCTACGAAACCAAGTAACATCGCTGCTACTGTAATCGCGATTGTGAAACCAAGCATAATATATTCACTTAACATTTCAAAGAATGACTGTTTTTTCTTATTTTCTAATTTCAGTGTATCTTCTTCTTCTGTAATATCGTACGGGTTAATAATATGAATAATAATGAAACCACTAAATAAATTTAATACAAGTGCTGTCACTACATATTTTGGTTCGATCATTTTCATGTAAGAACCGACGATTGACATCGATACTGTTGACATAGAAGATGCACATAATGTATATAAACGGTGTTTTGGGATTTTACTTAATTGATCTTTTACTGTAATAAATACTTCTGCTTGCCCAACAATGGCAGCTGCTACTGCGTTATATGATTCTAATTTTCCTAAACCATTTACTTTACTTAACAAAGTACCAATAGCACGAATAAATATCGGTAAAATTTTAAAGTGCTGCAGAATTCCAATTAAAACGGCAAAGAATACGATTGGCAATAACGCTGTTAAGAAGAATGAAACCTCTCCTTTATTAACAAGACCACCAAATACGAAAACGATTCCAGCTTCCGCATATCCAAGAAGTGCGCCAAATCCATCTGAAATTCCTTTTACTAAAATATAACCAATTTGCGTATTTAATAAGAAATAAGATAATGCTAGCTGAATAATAAGCATAATTGCGATTGGTTTATACTTAATCTTCTTTCGATCGGAGCTTATAAGAAAACCGAGTACAAATACAACGAGTAATCCTACAAGAAACATAACAAACTTCATTAATAAAATCCTCCATTTAACTCTTCATTAACGTTGAACGTCTGACCACTAAAAACAAGAAATAATCCGAACTTTCCATTTCTCCTCCAAAATCTTCAATCGGATAAGAAAAATCATAAAACCTCTTGTTTCAAAGGCATTTTCCATTCTAACATAAATCACAACTCATATCCGCACTTTTCTTTAAAAAATTACATTTTATTAAGAAACATTCATTAATGTTCGTCTTTTACTTCTTGCAAAGATTTAGATAAAATAAAAAAATGGGCATCAAGTTTCACTTGATACCCATTTCCTTATACCGCTTTTTCTTTATCTGCTACTTGCTCTTCCCAGCACTCTGTATTTTTCAGGCCTGGAATTGAATTCGCATAGAAGACTGGATCTTTTCCTTGTTTCTTTTGCTTTACGTAATCTGATAACGCTGCAAAAGCATACTTAGAAAGGAATACGATTGCAACTAAGTTAATAACAGCCATAATACCCATGAATAGATCTGCTACATCCCAAACGATTTGAATTGTTGCGACAGACCCTAACATAACCATACCAAGTACAGCAATGCGGTAAGCTGTTAATAGCACTTTACTTCCATTTAAGAATTCAATATTCGTTTCACCATAGTAGTAGTTACCTACTAATGAACTAAATGCAAACAAGAAGATTGCAACTGCTACAAATATAGATGCCCATGGTCCGATATGTTGACTTAATGCTTGTTGCGTTAATTGAATACCATTTAAATCAGCTGCATTATGCACATCTGATAAAAGAATGATAAATGCTGTACAACTACAAATTAATAATGTATCTGTAAATACCCCTAAAGTTTGAATGAAACCTTGTTTAACTGGGTGCGTTACGTTTGCAGTCGCAGCTGCGTTCGGCGCACTACCCATACCTGCTTCATTTGAGAATAATCCGCGTTTTACCCCTAATAAAATCGCAGCACCTAATCCTCCACCTAATACTTCTTTAATTCCGAAAGCATGTAAGAAAATTTCTTTAAATACATACGGAATTGCCGTAATGTTTGTTACAACAACGAATAATGCTACTGCTACATAAATAATCGCCATCACTGGAACAATCATTTCAACCGCGCGTGCAATTCGCTTTACTCCGCCAAAAATAATAACTGCAAGTAAACCAGCCATTACAAGACCTACTAATCTACTATCTGTTTTGAATGCCCCATCAAAAGCAGCTGCTACAGTATTAGATTGTACAGCGTTAAAAATTAATCCGAAACTTACTGTTATTAATACAGAGAAAATAGCTCCAAGCCAGCGCTTATTTAAACCCTTTTCCATATAATACGCTGGACCACCACGGAACGTATTCCCATCTTTCACTTTATAAATTTGCGCTAATGTGCTCTCGACAAATGCAGAAGCACCCCCAATTACCGCGATTAACCACATCCAAAATACTGCTCCTGGACCACCTGCTGAAATTGCAATAGCTACACCAGCTAAGTTACCAGTACCTACACGAGAAGCTGTACTCATACAAAAAGCCTGGAATGATGATACACCACTCTTCTCTTTTTGTGCTTTCCTCGTTTTCGAACTCGCCCCATCCCCAAGCAATCGAATCATTTCACCGAAGTAACGAACTTGGACAAATTTCACACGAAATGAAAAGTAAAGTCCTAACCCAATTAACATCGCAATAATGATATATGACCAAAGGACATTATTTATATCCCCAATTACCTTAGCTAAAAAATCCATAATTGCATTGCCCCCTCTTCCTAACAATAAGAAAATTATATTCTAAAAACTCTTAGTAATCAAGAATTTTATGTTAGGTTTTCTAACATAAGTAAGTTAACTTACTTAACACATGTGTTTTTTTACGCAAAATTATAACTAGTACGCGCATTTATCCAATACTAAATCACTCATCTCATTCGACTAGTCATACTTTTAAGGCAGTGCGTTCTCTACAAATAAAGAGAATAATGAACAAACAAAATTATATTAATAATTCACCCTCACCCTTTTCATCCTTTACTACAACAAAAAAGGCGAGCATCGAATTCAACTCGATGCTCGCCTTTTCATTTACACTGCTTTTTCTTTATCCGTTACCGCTGACTTATCCCAACACTCTGTATTCGTTAAACCAGGAATAGAATCTGCACGGAAGACTGGATCTTTTCCTTGTTTCTTTTGCCTTACATAGTCTGCCAATGCCGCATACGCAAATCGGCCAAGAAGTGTAATCGCAATTAAGTTTGTGATTACCATTAGACCCATAAATAAGTCTGCCATATTCCATACAACTTGAAGCGTCGCAACAGAACCGAATAATACCATTCCCACTACCGCAATACGGTAAATTGTTAACCAAGTTTTACTTTGTTTAATGAATTCAATATTCGTTTCACCATAATAGTAGTTTCCTAAAAGTGAACTAAACGCAAATAAGAAAATAATAATCGCTAAGAAGCTACTTGCCCATGGGCCGATTTGTGAACTTAATGCATTTTGTGTTAGTTCAATACCTTCTAAATTCGTTGCTTTATATGCACCAGAACATAGTACGATAAATGCTGTTGATGTACATACTAAGAATGTATCTACTAATACGCCAATTGTTTGAATAAAACCTTGTTTTGCTGGATGCGTTACATCAGCTGTTGCTGCCGCGTTCGGCGCACTACCCATACCTGCTTCGTTCGCAAATAATCCGCGCTGAATACCATATTTCATCGCAGCACCGATACCGCCACCTACAGCTGAATCTAAGCCGAATGCACCTTTAAAGATTTCTGTAAACACATCTGGTATTAAATAGAAGTTTTTAATGACAACGAAAATAGCTACCGCAATATAAATAAGCGCCATTGGCGGAACAATCATTTCCGACATACGTGCGATACTTTTTACACCACCAAAAATAATAACTGCAACTAATGCAGCCAATACAATCCCAACAATATAACGTTCTAAACCAAATGCATTTTTAAACGCTAATGTAACTGTATTTGCTTGTACTGAGTTGAAAATTAAACCGTAACTAACTGTAATAAGGATAGAAAACCAAATTCCCATCCAACGTTTATTTAAACCTTTTTCCATATAATAAGCAGGACCACCACGGAAGCCACTGCCATCTTTTACTTTATAAATTTGGGCAAGCGTACTTTCTACAAAACTTGAAGACGCCCCAATAATCGCAATAACCCACATCCAAAATACTGCTCCAGGTCCTCCCATAGAAATCGCTAAAGCTACACCGGCTAAGTTCCCGATTCCAATACGAGCTGCTGAACTCATACAAAACGCTTGGAAAGAAGATACACTACCTTTTTTACGTGTCTTTCCAGTTAATCCATCACTCATTAATCGAACCATTTCCCCTAAATGAGTGATTTGTACAAATTTCAATTTAATAGAAAAATAAAGACCTAAACCAATTAACATTGCAATAAGAATATATGACCAAAGAATTGTATTTGTTGATGAAATAAATTGCTCTAAAATATTCATACAATTAACCCCCTCCTTTTCTCCATAAAACGAATTATATTTAAAAAACATTCAAAAATCAACATTTTTCGACAATTTACAATTTCCAAATATTAGCCAGTCTTGCAGTAAAAATATCTCTATGACTGTTCTCCCTCTAACTGTGCATACTAAAACAAAAAATAATTCACAAACAAACCTATTGACAAAAATAACACCCTGTAACTATAATGATTACATCGGGTTGTAACAAACCTAATTACAACAAATTCATTTACTTTCAGATATACACTTTAACAAAACACTTTGGAGGGATTTATTATGAAAATCGGAATTATCGGAGCAACTGGTAAAGCAGGAAGTCGCATTTTAAAAGAAGCATTAGATCGCGGACATGAAGTAACTGCAATCGTAAGAAACGCTGCAAAAATTACAGAAGAAAATGTAAAAGTTTTAGAGAAAGATGTATTCTCTCTTACATCTAACGACCTACAAGCATTCGATGTAGTTGTAAATGCATTCGGTGCTCCAGCAGGCGAAGAACACCTTCACGTAGATGCAGGAAATGTACTAATTGAAGCTATGAAAGGTGCACCTAACACAAAATTACTTGTAGTTGGCGGCGCTGGAAGCTTATTTGTAGACGAAGAGAAAACAACACGTGTATTTGATACACCAGGTTTCCCGAAAGAATACCTTGCAACTGCTCAAAACCAAGGTAAAAACTTAGAAATTTTACAACAAACAAATGACATCACTTGGACATTCATCAGCCCTTCTGCACTATTTGCATTAGGAAAACGCACAGGCTCTTATACAGCTGGTAAAGACAACCTTCTTGTTAACGCAAAAGGTGATAGCTACGTAAGTTACGAAGACTTCGCAGTCGCAGCACTTGATGAAATTGAAAATCCAAAACACGTAAACGAACGCTTCACAGTTGTTTCTGAGGCTGAATAATAAGAAAAGCTCGTAAAACGTTATGTTTTACGAGCTTTTTTTATTATTGCACTTGTTCTAAACCACTTGGAGTAATTTTGAAGGAAATTTCTTTAAACTTTTTCTTATCTCCTTTTCCAACGAACTCACTATTTTTGTACCAGCTTAAACGATTTGATTCGGCATGATACACTTTTACTACATCACCATACTCAAACACCATACCATTTACTTGTTCCGCAAAATTCTGCGACGTTTCTTGCCCTTCTGCTGTTACATGTTTTTTCTCTTTTCCATTTCCATCATAAATCGTAAGACCTATATACTGTTCATTTACAAAACGATAATGAATTGTATCATTTGTAAATGTTGCATGTAATTTCTTTTCATCATGATTTAACGTAACAATCGAACGCGTTACATTGGACACACCTTGATATACTATACTATCTCCATATGTAACTTCTACAGGAACTTCTGTCACTTTCTTATTTCCAAAGCGATCTTTCGTTTCTACTTTCGCCGTTTGTTTACTAATCTTCGATGTATCTAGCATCCCTACAAAACCTACTACTTCTCCACCTTTTACTTCAACAAACTTCTTCGCATCTAATGTTTCACTGTTTGTTCCGATTACCACTTTTTGTGGCAAAGCTTTTACTTCTTGCTGCGCTCCCATTTGTTCAAAACCGTGCGCTGTCACTTTAAAGAACACTTCGTTAACACCATACTTCGCATCAACGAATTCATTCTTTTTATACACTTTAAAACGATCAAATTCTTTTTGATAAATTTTTACTATATCACCATATTCAAAAGCCATACCGTTGAATTGTGCTGCAAATTCTTTTGTATTTTCAGATGCTCTTACTGATAAAGCTTTCTTTTCTTTTCCATCTTTATCATATACAGTCATTCCCATATACTTCTCATCTGCAAATGAAGTATGCATTGGACCTTCTGAATCTGTTGTACTGAATTTCTTTTCTTCATGATTTAATGTAACAATCGATTTAATATTCATTCCGTCGTGCCATGTACCGAAGAACATAATGCTATCTCCGTAAATCACTTCTACAGGAACTTCTGTTATTTGCCTATTTCCGAAACGATCTTTCGTCTCTACTTTTACTGTTTGTTTTCCGATTTTAGTTGTATCTGGTTTCTCCGCAAATCCAACTACTTCTCCGCCCTTTACTTCAACAAAGTTTTTCGCATCTAGCTTTTCAATTTCTGTTCCAACTACTACTTGTTGCGGTTTCGCTGTTACTTCTTGCAACATATCCATTCTCTCAAAGCCTGTTTCTCTCACTTTGAAGAATAGTTCTTTTGCCCCTTTTTTCTCACCTTGACCAGTAAGATTGTTATTTTGATACCATTTCAAACGGTCTGGTTCTGCGTGGAATACTTTCACTACATCTCCATACTCGAACTGCATACCATTCACTTGCTTCGCAAAGTTCTTTGAAGTTTCTTGCCCTTCTGCCGTTACATGTTTTTTCTCTTTTCCTGCTCCATCATATAACGTGATTCCCATGTATAGCTCTTTATTAAAATATTTATGGATTTGACTATCCATATCAGTCGCATGGAATTTCCTATCATCATGCTTTAACGTTACGATTGAAGCAATATCATTGTCATATCCCACATATGCAATACTATCTCCATACGTCACTTCTAATGGTACTTCTGTCACTTTCTTATTTCCAAAACGATTCTTCGTCTCTACTTTTACTTTTTGTTCACCGATTTTTGTTGTAATTGGTTTCTCTACAAAACCAATTACTTCTCCATCTTTCACTTCAACAAAAGCTTTTGGATCTAACTTTTCAACATCTGTTCCGACTACTACTTGTTGCGGTTTCGCTGTTACTTCTTGCAACATATCCATTCTCTCAAAGCCTTTTTCTGTCACTTTGAAGAATAGTTCTTTTGCCCCTTTTTTCTCACCTTGACCAGTAAGGTTATTATTTTGATACCATTTCAAGCGATTCGGTTCTGCGTGGAATACTTTCACTACATCTCCATACTCGAACTGCATACCATTCACTTGCTTCGCAAAGTTCTCTGATGTTTCTTGTCCCTCTGCTGTTACATGTTTTTTCTCTTTTCCTTCTCCATCGTATAACGTGATCCCCATGTATAGCTCTTTATTAAAATACTCATGAATTTCGCTATCCATATCAGTTGCATGAAATCTCTTCTCTTCGTGCTTTAAAGTTACGATTGAAGCAATATCATCGCCATATCCTGCATATGCAATACTATCTCCATAAACCACTTCTACCGGAACTTCTGTTACTTGCTTATTTCCAAAACGATCTTTCGTTTCTACTTTTGCTGTTTGTTTTCCGATTTTCGTTGTAGTTGGTTTTTCTACAAAGCCAATTACCTCTCCGTCTTTCACTTCAATAAAGTTTTTCGCTTCTAGCTTTTCTACTTCTGTTCCGACTACTACTGTTTGTGGCTTTGCTGTTACTTCTTGCAATGATTTTACTCTTTCAAATCCATTTTCAGTAATTTTGAAGAATAATTCTTTTATTTCTTTATTTTTCCCTTCTCCCACATATAAACCTTTTTGATACCAATGTAAACGTGAAGACTCTGCATGATATACTTTCACCACATCACCATATTCAAATGCTAACCCATTTAATTCCTTGGCAAAAGCTTCTGTATTCTCCAAGCCTTTTACCGCTACATTTTTCTTCTCTCTTCCTTCTTTATCGTACAGCGTGAACTCAAAATACTTTTCATCTTTAAAGTAATCGTGAATTAAATTTTTTGTATCTGTTGCACTAAATGTTTTCGTACCATGATGTAGAGTTACGGTTGACTTCAAGTCTCCCCCCCAGGTATAGTTCAATCCATATACAAGTAGGCTATCCCCATATCCAACATTCACTACAACTGGAATGAAATTCTTATTTCCTTTTCCATCTACAATTTCTACTTTTACAGTTTTTTCTCCAACTTCAGGCTTATCTTGCATAATCACACCTGTTGTCTTTACACCTTCTCCTAAATTCTGTACAAGTTCCTTTGCTTTTTCCTCATCATATGTAGTACCGATTACTATATTTTGTATTTTTTCATTATTTGGCTCGCCATATGGAGCTTCGTATAACTCAATTTGTTTTTCACGAATTGGATTACTATCTGTAGATAACCAAATTTCTTTTTCTAATTTTGGTAAATTTAATTTTTCAATTTTTTCTCTTGTAGCATCATTTGCACTTAATCCCCATTTATCAAAGAAAGGAATTAAATTTTGTCCTGCCACTTTTGACGTCATATAAATAAACATCTGCTTTTTCTCTTCATCCGATTTAGGCAGTTCTGTATCATGTAACAAACGATACATTTGATGTAAATTTGGATAGAATTGATCCCCATAGGCTAAATGCAACTGCCAAAACATAACTAATTTCTCAAATTCATTCATCTTTTCTTGTGCATCCGGTTTACCTAAATAAGCAAATGCAGCTTCATAGCGCCCCTCTTGCTCTAACCTTGTTTTATGCCCGAATGTAGTTTGAACTGCCAAAGAATAAATATTAACGGTTACTTCTCCAAGTCCATCCCATAACCAAGTGTCTTGTTGATGTTGATGTCCAACTTCATGCCAAGGCCCCCATCCATCATTAGTTAACTCTTCTAGATTTAGTACTGACTCTAAATTGCCTTTACTATAAGCTGTTCGATAATAAGTTGCATACATATAATCGTCTGTATACCAGTCTTCAACAAAATGAATGGAATGTTTACCTTGATTCGCAACACCCGCACCATCTTTTGATAAACCTGATATCTTATGTTCTATATTAATTATTTCATCGTGCTTCTTTAATAGCGCAGCTGGATCTTCTTGCTTCAAATGTTCCGCCACAGTTTCAGGATGCATAGTTAATAAACTATTTTCTCCCTTCATTTCTATTGCATATGGATCAGGGTTTTCTGCCAACATACGCTTCCAATCTTTTGTCGTATGCTTTCCTAAAATAAATAAAGGATTTGGTGTACCACCTTTTTTCACTTTAGCGACTACTTCTCCTGTGTTGTGATAATTGTAAAAGTATAATAGTCCCCCATTTGAAGAAGAAATTTTATTCTCACCAGGATGTAAATTGAATTGTTTAGGTTCTTCCTTTTCATAAGAATATGTACCAATATAAGCTTTAATCTGTTGAGTCCCTTCTACTTGAATAACTACTTCTTCATCTGGCTTTACATAAATGCCCGTTGGTTCATAAGGAGAAAAACTCATTCCACGCTGATGCAACTCACGCATCCCTTCTACATCACCTTTTGGCAGCAATTGGTACACTCGCTCTTCTTGCTGTTTCTCCTTGTCTTCAACTGCCATCTCTGCATACACCTTAGGTAATTCAAGTCCATATGGCGTTAACAACGTAGCTAAACAAACACCAGCTACCAATACCCTACTCTTTTTCTTCTTCGACATAATCTGTGTCCCCTATTCCTTTATTTAGAGAAACTATCCTATATATATCCATTCAATAAAAAATCCTATTATTTTTATAAAAACATTTAATGAATAGACGAACACCTCGCGCACCTGTATCTATTACTACCGCATTTCCCTCCATGTATTCGCTTTCTTACATTGTAAAATTTTTATGTAATATGCCCTCCTCACTTCTCTCTATTTGTGATGAGTTCTCTTTGTACATAAAAAGAGAATAGTAAAAGATACACTTTAGTATTGTCATCTATACATCTAAAAATAAAAACAGCAATAGAATCTTACATTTTCTTCATATATGACCATCTATAGGTAGTTTTTCCAACTGAATTGTACACGCTTTACATTTTGTTTGATAGACTTTTCAATTAGAATAATGTTACAATTTTGTGAATTTAATCTATTAATCGTAACGTTTAGATTTTATTATATTTTGTTATTTTTAGATAGTTTTTCTACTATTAGAACAGTGTTTTATACAGCTAATAATTATTTTAATATAACTTTAAAGTTCATATATAAAAAGCATTGGTTAACACCAATGCTTTCATCCTTACCTTTTATATTGATTCGGTTTATGTGGTTCGTTTGGAGTATGTGGTTTATTATTATCATGACCATTTCCTTTTTTCCAACTCACTGATAACTCCGGACTTGTTTCTTCTTCACTACGCTCAAGTAATACAACTGCATTTTGAATTGTTGGTGTACCTTTATGTGCAATCCCTTGTAGCTTCGTTAATTTCCCTATTACTTTAAAGCTAAAACCACCAGCTGGTGTTTGTTTCGGAATTAAAATGCGGAACTTTTCTCCTACATTAAATTCTGTTTTTGCTTCGCCTTTTTCATTTACAAATTTGGCTCCCGCTGGTGCACCTGTTGCTTGCACTTTATACGTTCCGCTTTTTGCATTTGTTTCTACTGTATATAAACCTGTTTCAAAGAAATCATTTTTCAATACTGCTTCTTGTTCTTCTGTTGGTACGACACTCATCGTAATTTCTTGTAACTCTTCACTAGCGCTTGCTTTTGCAACGATATCTTTCGTTACCTTTTCTACATTTTTATTACGGAAATCTAAATCATTAATATCAATTTGTTTTAACGCATTCCATACTGCAAGCTGCGTTGCATAATGAGCTTCTCTCCAATCAGAAACACCTAATTCTTGCGGGCTCTTTTGTGGATATCCATTTAATAATACACGGTATACGTTAATATCCACTTTCCCCATTTCCGGTAAATCTTGACCGCTTGGAGATTTTAAATCTACATTTAAGCAAAAAGCAATTTTGCCATCTGCCGTTTTAATAAGCTCTGTTCGGATTGGTTTCTTCTTAGACTTACTGTAACTCCAATCCATTTGATACTTTGTATGGTCCATGACTTCTGCAAATGCTTTTTGAAGCGGGAATAACACAAATAAAACACTTAAAAACATAACTAAAAGTTTGAACGATTGCTTTATATTCATGTTTACAGCCCCTTATAACAAACTTGATACTAAGTAGTATTTATTTAGAAACTATTTTTATGCAAAAAAAGAGTGCTTTTACGCACTCTTCTTTCTTACCCTAATCTTAGAAATCGAAGTTATCAGGATCTGGACCCACGCGGTGATTTTGGTTTAACGCATCGATTTTTTCCATATCTTCTTTCGTTAATTCAAAGTTAAATACATCAGCGTTTGCAATAATACGGTGTTCTTTCGTTGATTTTGGAATTGTAATTACTCCATTTTGAAGATCCCAACGTAAAATAACTTGAGCTGTCGTTTTACCGTGTTTCTCCGCAATTGCTTGTAATGTTTCATTATCTAATAATTGCCCTTGCATTAATGGTGACCATGCTTCCATTTGAATACCTTGTTCTTTACAGAAAGCTTGTAGTTCTTTTTGTGTTAAACGAGGGTGGTATTCCACTTGGTTAATCATTGGTTTAATTTCTGCATCTTTCATTACATCTTGTAAGTGATGGATTTGGAAGTTACTTACGCCAATTGCACGTACGCGCTCTTCTTTATAAAGTGTTTCTAACGCTCTCCACGTATCTTTATATTTCCCTTCTACAGGCCAATGAACAAGATATAAATCTAAATAATCTAGCTCTAATTTTTTTAAGCTTTCTTCATATGCAGCAAGTGTCGTTTCATATCCTTGATCCGAATTCCACACTTTTGAAGTAATGAATAAATCTTCACGAGAAATGCCTGCTTCTTTTATACCTGCACGAATTCCTTCTCCTACTGCTTTCTCATTTCCATAAATTGCAGCTGTATCGATGCTGCGGTATCCTGCTTTAATCGCTGATTTTACAGCTTCTACAAGTTCTGGCCCATCTTCTACTTTAAATACGCCTAAACCGAACCAAGGCATTTCTACACCGTTATGCAATGTTGTTGTACTTTGTAAATTTTTCATTATATTTTCTCTCCTTCTATTTCACTTGATCTCTTTTTTCTAAAGTCATACTCCACGCCGTTAAAATAACAGCACCTACTACCATCACACCGCCTACCCAAGCTGTATGAATTAATCCTAACGAGTTCGTTACAATACCACCTAAATAAGCACCAAGAGCGATTCCAGCGTTAAATGCCGCAATGTTAATCGCGGATGCCACATCAACAGCGCTAGGTACAAATCGTTCAGCCAATATAACAACGTATACTTGTAGTCCTGGAACATTCATAAATGCGAATAGTCCCATAAAAATAATTGTGATGAATCCAGCGACTTGAAACGGCGCTGTAAATGTTAAAACAAATAATACAATTGCTTGAATAAAGAACATGTAAAATAACGCTCGAATCGGATTATGATTTGATAATTTTCCGCCGACCATATTTCCAATCGCAATTGCAATTCCGTACACTAACAAAATAATTGTAACGGTACTTGCTTTAAATCCTGTCACTTCTTGTAATAGCGGCGATAAATACGTAAATGTTACGAATGTTCCCCCGTACCCTAATGCAGTAATGATAAATACAAGTAATAGTCTTCCATTCGTAATCAGCTTAAACTGATCGCGAAATGATACAGACGTACCTTTTTTTAAATTAGAAGGAATGAGCATACTGTTAGCGATTAAGGCAACGATTCCAATTGCCACAATTACCATAAACGATGCTCTCCATCCAAATTGCTGACCGATAAATGTTCCAATTGGCACACCTGTAATGGTCGCAACCGTTAAACCAGTAAACATAAATGCAATTGCACTCGCACGTTTATTCTCTGGTACAAGCGCAGCCGCAATTGTCGATCCTATCGACATAAAAACACCGTGCGCAAACGCAGATACAACCCTTGCGATAAGTAACACAGTAAAGCTTGTTGCCACCGCTGCAATTCCATTACCGATAATGAAAATAATTATGATCCACATTAATAACGTCTTTCGCGACATACTAGCTGTTACTGACGTTAATACCGGGGCACCGAACGCTACTCCTAAAGCATATAAAGAAACGGTTAAACCCGCTGTTGTAACAGAAACATGTAAATCTTCTGAAATAGATGGTAATAAACCGACACTAATAAATTCGGTTGTACCAATTCCGAACGCACTAATTGCTAGTGCTAATAAAGCAAACATACTTCTTCGATTCGTCTGAACTTCCGAAGATGGTACTGTATATGAACTCAATTGAATTCCTCCTTATTACAAGAAATCCAATCATAATAGTGCGATAAAAAGGCCCTTTTATCTTCTAAAAAATATATTTAATCTCTACAAATGCTATTATGAATGGTTTCATTCTTTTTTTGAAGAACGCACTTTAAAGTATGATAGGCACCAAAAAGTAACATAGTCACTTTTCAGTACCGTACTACTCATTTGCCTCTTACATGTGCTATTATGAAACATATTTAACATGATAAAAAGTACGTACTTTAAAGTGCTATAGGTACTAAAAAGTAACATTTGTATGATTTAACTTATTTTACTCACAATGGGAGGGTTTCATATGAAGCAATACAATATTCCTGTAGAGGCAACTTTAGAAGTTATCGGCGGCAAATGGAAAGTTGTTATCCTTTGTCACTTAACGAAAGGTACAAAGAGAACGAGTGAATTAAAACGCTCAATGCCTGGTATTACACAAAAAATGTTAACACAACAATTACGTGAATTAGAAGACGACGGCGTTATTCAAAGAAAAGTATACAACCAAGTCCCACCAAAAGTAGAATATTCTCTTACTGATTACGGTTGGTCTTTAGAATCCATTCTTGATTCTCTTTGTTCTTGGGGCGAATGCCATCTTGAAAAAGAAGGTAAGACATCGATGCTAATTGCGGAAGGTGAATAATAGGAAAAAGGAAAAAACGAACATGAATTTGTTCATTTTTTCCTTTTTTTCTTATTATATATGTACATTTCTAACTGAAACAAAATATTTTATACGCTTTCATACCTTGTCAGTACTACGTTATACGCTCGATATGAAATAATTAGGAATCATTTTTATGTTAACATAGGTGTATATAGTATATAATATAGGATATATATTATATACACTTTCCGGTAACGGAGCTTTTCCATTATGCGGACAAGCCATATATCGGACAGTTCATAAATAATAAGTAAGACGTTATGGTTTTAGATTTATGTTTGCAGCTTACTTGCTGTCATAAATTTAAAAGCATTTTATTGTGTTTTGTGAAACTTTGTATAAAGTTTCGTAACCGTTTACTATCTTACTTATCAAAAATAAGAGTATTGCTATCGTAAAGGAGAATTGGAGATGCCAGAAACTATGACTCAAACAAAGCCAGAACAAGAAACTGTACAAATTTCTGCTAGCCAAGGACAACTTGATGTACTTGATCAGTTGTTAAAACCTGAGGTACAAGAATCATTAACAACACTAGTAGAACAGCTTCCAAAATTAACTGAGCTTGTTAACATTTTAACTAAGTCTTATGACTTCGCTCAAACTGTTGCTACTGATGAAGTATTAAAAAGCGACACTGTTGGTGCAATCACAGAGCTTGTAGAACCTGTAAAAGATACAGTGAAAAGCATGGCTGCAACTGCAATCGAAGCGAAAGACCGTGCTGACGAAAGCAACGAAGTTATCGGCCTATTCGGTCTTTTAAAATTACTAAAAGATCCACAAGCACAAAAAATGTTCCGCTTTGTGAACGCATATCTTCAAATTAGTGCAGAACGTAACAATAAATAAGTTAACTTATAACAACAATTAGTAAAGACGGGGGATATCATACTATGTCAAAACAAATTGTCATCTTAGGCGCTGGTTATGGCGGTCTTCTTGCCGCTTTAAACGTACGTAAATATTACAGCAAATCAGAAGCACAAGTTACAGTGATTAACCAATACCCAACACACCAAATCATCACTGAACTACACCGCCTTGCAGCTGGTAACGTGTCTGAGCAAGCAGTTGCAATGCCACTTACAAAGCTTTTCAAAGGTAAAGATATCGATCTTAAAATCGCAACAGTTGAGTCATTCTCAGTTGATAGCAAAGAAATCAAATTAGCTGGCGGCACTACTTTATCTTACGATGCACTTGTAGTTGCTTTAGGAAGTAAAACTGCTTACTTCGGTATTCCAGGACTAGAAGAAAACAGCATGGTATTAAAATCTGCTGCTGATGCAAACAAAATCTACAAACACGTTGAAGACCGTATTCGTGAATACGCGAAAACGAAAAACGAAGCTGATGCTACAATCGTAATCGGTGGTGGCGGATTAACTGGCGTTGAGCTAGTTGGTGAGCTTGCTGACATTATGCCTAAACTTGCAAAAAGCCACGGCGTAAATCCAAAAGAAGTTAAACTTCTTCTTGTTGAAGCAGGTCCAAAAATCCTTCCAGTATTACCAGACCACTTAATCGAACGTGCAACTACTAGCCTAGAAGCACGCGGCGTTACATTCTTAACTGGTCTTCCTGTAACAAACGTTGCTGGCAATGAAATTGACTTAAAAGACGGTCAAAAACTTGTTGCTAACACATTCGTTTGGACAGGTGGCGTTCAAGGTAACCCACTAATCGGTGAATCAGGTCTTGAAGTAAACCGTGGTCGTGCAACAGTTGATGCATACCTACAATCTACTTCTCACAAAAACGTATTCGTTGCTGGAGACAGCGCTGTTGTCTTCGCTCCAGACGGACGTCCATACCCACCAACTGCACAAATCGCTTGGCAAATGGGTGAGTTAATTGGATACAACTTATACGCAGCACTAGAAGGCAAAGCATTCGAAGAGTTCGCACCTGTAAACTCTGGAACACTTGCTAGTCTAGGACGTAAAGATGCTGTTGCTACAATCGGAGCAAGCAATACTCCACTTAAAGGCTTACCAGCATCATTAATGAAAGAAGCAAGTAACGTTCGTTACTTATCGCACATTAAAGGTCTATTCAGCTTAGCTTACTAATCTGAATATAAGCCCGAATCATGCCCTGCATGGTTCGGGCTATTTTTATCCCGCTTTAATGGGCGGTAAGACCCCCACTGATTAAAGTTTCACTTTATCCGTAATTTTCTCTAACTTATTTATTCGTCAAAAAAATGATATACCCTTTAAATTTATCTAAATATACTGACTTTTTCACAATAAAAGCTGTCCCGTTTTGGAACAGCTTTTATTGTCACCTTTTGTCGGTAAATCGATATATTGAGAAAATCGCTGATATAATTCTAGTTACGGTCGATATATTCAAAAAATCGCCGATATAATTTTTCCGTCTTGTTTACTATCCTAACTTCACAAGGCTGTAGTTCTTCTTCCCTTTACGAATAATAATAAATCGTCCATCAAATGAATTTTCTACCGTAACATCTGTACCTACATCCGTTACTTTTTCGCCATTCATGGAAATCGCTCCATTATTAATATCTTCGCGTGCTTGTCGTCTAGATGGTTCAATTCCTAAATCAACGAGCCATTCTACGATATTTTTCGTCTCTTTTGAAGACTGGAATGTTGGCATTTCTTTAAAGCCTTGTTCAATTTCATCGGCTGTTAACGATTTAATATCTCCACTAAATAACGCTGCTGTAATTTTCACAGCTTGCAGCAATGCTTCTTCTCCATGAACGAATTTCGTCATTTCTTCCGCTAATACTTTTTGCGCTTCACGTTTATGAGGCTCTGTCTCTACCTTCACTGCCAACTCATCGATGCGCTCTTTCGTTAAGAACGTAAAGTATTTCAAGTATTTAACGACATCACGGTCATCTGTATTCACCCAGAACTGGTAAAATTCAAATGGTGTTGTTTTTTCAGGATCAAGCCAAACGGCACCACCTGCTGATTTACCAAACTTCGTACCATCAGATTTCAATAGTAACGGAATCGTCAATCCGAATACTTTCGCTTCGTGCCCTTCTAACTTACGAATTAAATCTAAACCACTCGTAATATTTCCCCATTGGTCACTACCGCCAATTTGCAGTTGAACATCTTCTTTCGTGTATAAATGATGGAAGTCCATCGCTTGCAGGATTTGGTACGTAAATTCTGTGAAAGAAATTCCTGTATCTAAACGACTTGCTACGATGTCCTTTGCTAACATACTATTAATGCTAAAGTTTTTCCCGTAATCACGTAAAAACTCAATAATATTTATTTCATGTGTCCAATCGTAGTTATTTACCATCTTTACTTCGCTATTTCCGCCAAAATCAAATAGCTTTTTCATTTGCGCTGTTAACGCATCCACATTATGTTGAACTACTTCTAACGTTTGAAGTTGGCGTTCTGATTGACGTCCACTCGGATCACCAATTGTTCCTGTGGCTCCGCCAATTAAAATAACCGGATGATGGCCAGCTAACTGAAATCTTTTCATCATCATAAACGGAATCAAATGTCCGATATGCATACTATCACCAGTCGGATCAACTCCGCAGTATAGCGAAATCTTTTTCTCTTCTACTAGCTTACGTAAACCTTCTTCGTCAGTCTGTTGATTAATGGCGCCGCGCCATTCTAATTCATCAATAATGTTCATCTTTTGTCATCCCCTTTATTTTTTAAAAACAAAAAATCCCTATGTCTATGACATAGGGACGATGATTCACCGTGTTACCACCCAGTTTGTATAAATAGCATAGCTACTCATACCACTCTCAGCAATAATATCGATTGCCAATCCGCTTAGCATTACCTAAGATACTCCAGAGTGTAATTCACAAGTTTGTTTGTGCTAGGTTCCAGCATCCCCTAGCTCTCTCGTTAACAGTGACAAACTGCTACTGGGCTCTTTCAACGTATGTTATTTGTTAAATTATTAGCCATTATATTGAATTGCAAACAAATTGTCAACAATACCCAAATGTTATTTTAAAATAATTCGCAGTTTCATACGTATATGTTATTCTTTATCTTCTCCAATAATCCTTACTTCACGCTCTAACTTCACGCCAAATTTCTCTTCAACTGTTTTTTGTACGAAGTGAATTAAATCGATATAATCTTGTGCCGTTCCGTTATCAACATTCACCATAAATCCAGCGTGTTTTAGAGAAACTTCCACTCCACCAATTCGCTTACCTTGTAGTCCTGATTCTTGAATCAATTTACCAGCAAAGTTATTAGGTGGGCGTTTAAATACACTACCACATGAAGGATATTCTAGAGGCTGTTTTGACTCACGTTTAAACGTTAAATCATCCATTTTTGCTTTAATTTCTTCATATACACCTTCTTCAAGTTCAAATCTCGCTTCAAGAATAATGTAATGGTTGTTCGCAAATACACTCTTACGATATCCAAATTCAAATGCTTCTTTCGTCAAAGTACGTAGCTCTCCATCACCTGTCATTACGACAGCTTCTGTTAATACATACGAAATTTCACCGCCGTATGCACCTGCATTCATATATAATGCTCCGCCAACTGAACCTGGAATACCACAAGCAAATTCAAGACCCGTTAAGTTATGGTCTAACGCAATACGTGATACGTCAATAATTGCTGCACCGCACTGTGCTACAATCGTCGTTCCTGTTACAGTAACACCTGTAATATGAATTAAACTTACTGTAATCCCGCGAATTCCACCATCTTTAATAATAACATTCGATCCATTTCCTAAAAACGTAACTGGAATATTATATTTGTTCGCATATTTAATAACTTCTTGAATTTCGTCATAATTTGTCGGCGCAACAAAAACATCTGCTTTTCCGCCAACTTTAATATGCGTATGATTCTTTAACATTTCATCTTGTTTCACATGACCTTCAGGCAATACCGTACTTAAATATTCATAAACCTCTTGCATATTCATTTTACGATTCCTCTATTTCTATATTCTTTTTATCCCGTTATACGGGCCCATAATATCCCCACATACATGAAATGAACCTAAAGTGGTGGATACAGTGTACCCAAAATCAATTCGAGACACCTATTAACCTCTTAATTTATAAGAGGTGCCACTCATATTAAAATATATATTGCATAATAAAGCAACCCAAATAGGCTACTAAACTTGACATGTCATCAGAAAGACAACAATTTGTAAAATATATTACTTTTTCAAAACACTACCCTTCAGTATCTTACTATACCACACGAAAATAAAGTGGTATTTTTTTGTAATTTTTGCTTTATTTTCATCAATAAAAAAGATGCTTTTACCTATGTAAAAACATCTTTTTCATTACTTATTTTAAATTACTTTTCGTTCTCTTCTTTTTCTTTATCAAACCATAACAGTTCATCGTTATCCACTTCACCATTATAATTGATTAAGATTTCTTCTCCTGCTTTTATATCTTTATAAGCATAGAAGTTAAATGTATGATTCTCAAAGACAATATCATACGTCGCATTCGGTGTATATGAATGATTGAATAACATGCCGTATCCTAAAAGGATTGCCGTATGATTAATCCCATACTCAAATGCGTAGTCAGCAAGTAATGTTTTCTCAATGTGTTCATGCTGTTCATTCGGATAAGAGATAACTGGCGCTGCGTGTATCAACTCACCTTTTTTAATATCACGAGTTGCAAATACACCTCTATTAAATTCTCCATCACTAAGTTCAGAAGTCTTAACTTCGATCATATACGTCACCTATTTAATTCTTTCTTTGAAGTATTTTAATTCCGCTATTAGCTGAATTTCATCTTCTTAAGCTTGGCAGAAAACGAGCAGAAAAGCAATTAAAATCCGAGCAAGTCTTCGTTTAAATGAAAAAAGGGCACAAACGTTGCGCCCTTTTTAAGTGATATTACTTTTCTAAAATATCTTCTAACAATTTCACTTGCTCGCTAACAGTATGTAATGTCTTCACAGATGTATCATTTCGATGTTTTTCTTCTTCCACACTTGCTAACACTTCTTCTGTAGCTGCAGAAGTTTGCTGGATTACATTGGAAGCATGTGTAACATCCTTTACGATATTCGTCGTTTTAACTTGGAAACTTTCTTGATGACCAACGATTTCTCTCATTACATCATTAATTTCATCAATAAACTTCCCTAAATCCGTTACATTTGTTAAAACACTAACTAGCATTTCATTACATTCTTCTTGTACTCTTTCTGATTTCTCTACTTGCACTTCTACCTTACTTGCTTGATTACTAAAATCCTTCAAAATCCCTTGAATTCTTCCCGCAGAACGATTCGATTCCTCAGCAAGCTTTAATACTTCATTCGCTACAATAGCAAATCCTTTTCCATGCTCACCTGCTCTTGCAGCTTCAATATTTGCATTTAAAGCTAGCAAACTCGTCTGACTTGAAATATTCGTTATTACATCTACAATTTCATTAATTTGTTTCGATTGCATCATTAAATCTCTAAATATAATTCCTGATTGTGAAACAACATCATTTAAACTTCTCATATTCGCTTCAAAACTTCGTAGAGTATGTACACTACCTTTTGAAATTTCTAAGCTTTCATCAACACGAATCGATGCATTTCTTACTTGAGAAATGATTTGTTCAATATTTCCCTCCATATCGTTCAATACTTCTACCGAACGATGCATCATCTCTGATTGTGATTGCGTGCCAACTGCTACCTCTTCAAAAGCAAAATTGATTTCACTCATTGACTCCATCGATGTATTCATATTTTGTCTTAAATAATTGAAATTACGATCTAGTTTCACAACCGTTTCCTCAATAAGCCTTTGCGTTTCTTCTAACTCCTGAGCTTTTCTCATTACTTCTTGCTTCTCATCACTTAAACGAGCCAGTAAGTTAGAACCAATTTTCGTGACGCCCCACATAGCGATTGTCACGATCGCTAACAAGCTTGCGAAGTTTGCAGCTTCAGATGCTGCTGTATAAGCAAAGAATTGCTCGGGCCAATAACTACAAAGAATAAATGTGATTACAACTGCCACTCCGCCGAGAATTACAACGAGACGTTCACTTAAATAAATAAGTGAAACGGCTAGTGTAAAATAGACCATTTGAAATACAGCTGGGCTTTCATTAAAAGCTTGTACCATAATGAAAGACATCGTAAGTAACATAAACGTCATGATATATTTATACATCGCTTCCATGCTTTCTATAAAAGTAAGAAGCGTTCCAAATACAACGACAGAAATACCACAAACCCAAAACGCGATTGCTCTCTCTGTAAAAATATATCCGTAATACCCAATCGCGATGATTCCAAGGAAGAAACTACAAATTGTAATAAACAGCAATAAATGATTTTTCTGTGATTCTTTCTCAAGGTTAGAAAAACAAGTTTTCTTTAACCATTCCATATATAGTCCCACCTTCTGCACCTAATTACTTCAGCTTAAATACCGCACTCACTGGGTTATGATCACTATTTTCAAACTTTAAATCTTTTCCTTGCACATTTACAATCTCAACATTCGGTGAAACGATAAAGCCATCAATAATCGTGACGAAGTTTTCACCTTCTACATACTTCTTCACATCGTCTCTCACCGTCATAACAGATGAGTCTACAGCCCACTTAAAGCCACCATCAGTAAAGTCCTTCGGTAACTCTACCAACCATTCAGGACGCTCTTTCACAAACTTCGGATCACTTAATTGAACGTTAGAAAGTAATTGATTCCAATCTCCGCCCATTATTACGTAATCACCATTTTTATAATGCTTGTTCATATATTCTTTTAAAAACTCTACTTGCTGTTTTCTAATTTTCCCGCCTTCATCATACGCAGACAAATGTAAATTTACGAGTCTAACAAACTTCCCATTACTAACAGGAATTTTATGCTCAACAATCGCTCGATCTAAATCAAACAAACGCTTCGGCCAAGGCTCCATTCCAGGAAGTTGGAACCTCTCCGCTGTTTGAACTTTATATTTAGAAAATGTACTTAATCCAGCCTCCGCATATCCCATTGGACTTGTAATTGGGACAGGGACCCATTTTGTATCATAGTTCTTTCCGAATGATGAAGCATAATCAGGTAATCCATTTTTCAAAAATTCATGCCCATTTACATCAAAAGATCGCATTGATTTTATATCGACTTCTTGTAATAACGCAAAATCACTATTCTCATTTTGTAAAAACGAAAGCATATTCTTTAGGTTAACTTCCGTTTGCTCTTTACTACTTGAACCAGACCCCTTTCCTCCATCCATAAAGAAGTCTTGGTCCTTATCTAATCCGGCATATCCAATATTAAATGTTGTAACTTTAAATTCATTTCCTGTCGCTAATACGCGCTCTTTATTATTTTCCACCTTCAAACTTACAACATCAGCAGGCTGTTCTTTAGTAAGTGTCATATACCCTAAAAAACCACCTACAACTCCTACCCCTACTAAAATACATATAAGTACTATTTTTAATAACTTCTTCAAATAAACGCCCCTTTTCTAAAACACATAACTTAATTATCTTTATTTTCAGTTAACTAAAACTGAATGACAGACATAACAAATATTTTATCATATCAAAAACCTTATATCACTATATTTAGTTTATAAACAATAACTCTTGCTCTTACATTATCAAAAATACAAAATCCCCTAACTCCTTCACTGGAAATCAAGCGCAATGTTTAGTACACTATATGTAATAATTATAGGCGATGGAGTTCGCCATAAACGCTGCTTAGCTAATGACTCCTACCAGTATCACTACTGGTAGGAGTCTATTTTTTTGAGCAAGCTATTTAAAGAGGTGAGAAAATTGATTTATATTATCGTTGGCATTGCCGGTATATTAGGAGCCCTTTCTCGTTATTATTTAGGTCTTACTATTCATGAATTTTGGTATCATACATTTCCATTAGCTACATTACTCATTAACTTAGCCGGATGCTTCTTATTAGCATGGCTGACTATGTATATCGCTAAGCTTAACATCTTGCCTTCAGAAATTATCACAAGCATCGGGACTGGATTCATCGGTTCCTTTACGACGTTTTCAACATTTAGTGTAGAGACTATTCAATTGATCAATCATTCTGAGTGGAGCATAGCCTTCTTATATGTATCATGCAGCATACTTGGTGGTCTCATTATGTCTGGTCTTGGCTATACATTAGGTGATTTCTTAATTAAGAAACATCTTACGGAAGGTGATCATTTATGATAGAAGCTTTATTAGTAGCAACAGGAGGATTTTTCGGTGCGATTACACGATTTGCAATTAGCAATTGGTTTAAAAAAAGAACTAAAACTTCCTTTCCAATCGCTACATTTCTCATTAATATAACAGGAGCATTTTTACTCGGATATATAATTGGCAACGGAGTCACTACAGGTTGGCAATTATTGTTAGGCACTGGATTTATGGGTGCCTTCACGACGTTTTCAACATTTAAGCTAGAGTCCATTCAGCTCTTCAATCGTAAAAACCTTAGCATACTATTTCTATATTTAAGTGCTACTTATATCATTGGTATCCTCTTTGCATTCCTTGGAATGCAGCTAGGCGGAATATAAAAAAAGCGACTCTTATCAGTCGCTTTCTTTTTATAAGAAGTAAGTCCCGCCATATGGAATGGAAAGTAACCCCGCTGGATGCACATCATAATGCACACTTTGCATTGGAAGTTGTGAGTATGGCATATACTGTCCTTGCATCATTTGTGCCAAATATGCTTGTTGCTGCATTTGAATCACTTGATTCACAGCATGAATGGTTCCCTGTGCCCCAGCCAAAGTAATAGCTGCTCCTACTTGTCTTCCATTATAAAAATGATGGTTCATCATGATTCATCTCACTTATTCTTTTTCTTCCATATGGTATGTTTCTATCTCATAGTGAGTGTTTTGTCCCTATTGGTAGTCCCTATCTATTGCCCTTTTTCAGCTTTGAAGTAATAAATCCAAATAATAATACACCAATACCACTAAAGAACAATACATAACTTATTGGTACTAGGAAAAAGAAAGGTTCTTCAAGGAATCCATTCGCTCCTACTTTACTGTTTGAAGCATGTATAGCTAAAGTAATAATCGCTAAAATCATGAAAGAAATAGCTACTACATATTTGTTTTTCATCTTGTACTCTCCTTTAATTTTCATTGATCTTATTACCATCATAATAAGCCCAGCGGTATCACAAGTCAATAATTATTTATTGTTTTTCGATAAATGATTTCTGTTTACATTACAAAAAAGCTATAGACACAATAGTATCTATAGCTTTTTCAATCGGTTATTTCGTTCCAAAGTATGCCTTTTGGAACATACACATCCTTATTGCATTATGATCGTTACCATCCACGAAAAACTCATCTAACAGTTCACCTTCCACCATAAATCCAACCTTTTTATAAACATGTACAGCTTTTTCATTCTCTTTATCAACAACTAAATAGAGTTTATGCATATTTAATACAGAAAAAGCGTAATCCATCGCTAAACGCGTCGCTTCCGCTGCATAACCATATCCTTGATAGTTCGGATCAATAATAATTTGGAATTCCGTTCTACGGTGAATATAATCGATTTCCACTAACTCAACTAATCCAACCATTTCATTGTCCTTTTCAACGATAAATCGGCGTTCGCTTTGATCATGTATATGTTTATCGTATAAGTCTTGCAGCTCTACAAATGCCTCATACGGCTCTTCAAACCAATACGACATAATATGTGCATTATTATTCAGTTCGTGTACAAACTTTAAATCTTCTCGCTCTAATGGACGCAATTTCAATTCCTGACTCATTTCTATAACCTCCAAGTAAAAGAAACCTCTTCACTTAATTTCTCAATTTTTTTCAATTTCAAACGCCCTATTTACATTGTAAACTTTCAAGTAACTTAAAGGTCAAGATTTAATCAGCCCGATCCCCACCTAACTTCTTTGCTTTCGCTGCATTTTGAGGTGGGGGTCTTACTGCCCATTAAAGCGGGATAAAAAAGTAGTGCAAACCTTTGTCTGCACTACTACTCTTTTCTCAAATCCCTCATATTAGATATGTATAAAGCGATAACTAAAATAAGAATTGCTCCTGCGTATAATAACGTCTCCATCGGTTCCTCATGAGACACAATAATTAATCGAATTAACGCCGTGATTCCAATATAAATAAAATAACGTAACGGAAAATGGTAGTTCGACTTAAAATACTTAATAATCAATGCGATGAACTCGAAGTATAAGAAATAGACGATGATACTTTCAACCAATTTATACGACGTATATTCCTTTGTTGAAAATATGTATTGAATAAATGTGATAGTCTCGTTAATTAAAAAGATAGATAAGACAATGGATAATATAATTAACGCTATATTCAATATCCACTGTAAAACGCTAGCTATGTAATGATCGATATTAAACTTCATTTCACACTCTCCTTCACGTAAATACTTATTTATTATAGCAAAATTATAATTGGAGGTGGGTTAAATCATATTTTCGCCCTTTGTTGGTGCCGGTGTGTGGGATGTTCATTGTTTTGAGGAGTCTTTTAACCGCAGAACTAGATTGCATATTAAGAAAGTCCCTCAATTTGCTATTGGTAGTTATTGTTCCAAACAGAAGTGTGTAGTCTTGTAAAGCACGTAAATGAGCATTTTTAGACGTACTATTACAGTTTGAGCAACGCCAGCCCTGTTTTTCTTTTAACATTGCCATTGTAAAACATTCCTCACACTGCACGCCATTTAGTAATTCCTCTTTTTTTAATTTATATTGTGCAAAAATATTTTGTCGTTGCGGAATGTGCTCATTCATAATCTGATTTATAAGTCCATCTACATTACCAATTATATCTTCTTTATATTGATTTTCCATCTGTTTGATTCTATTAGGTAAATTTGCACCGTGGATAATTTTATTAGGAAGCATTTCATCTGAAGTTTTAATAATTGTACGAGGAGAACTAATTACAATGAGAGATTCAATCGGAATATTATATAAACCATGCAAACTCAGCCATTTTCTCAGCTGCATCTCTTGCCGTTTCACTTGTAAAAGCGGATCTGGAAAACCCTCTTCTGAAGCACCATCTACGATTCGAATGAGTTGATTAAACTTTGCATCAAAAATTAACGTACCAATGATATTTTTTATTTCAAGAAAAAGAAGAAAACATGAAGAAATTATGAGGGCATCAATTTGGAAATAATGTTTCTGATCAAACAATCTAATGTCATGTAAAATGCTATATTTTGTTTCAGATAGAAAACTAAGCGGATATTCAATTGCCTGCTCTCCTTTATAGCCAGCCATAAATTTCGCTAAATTTTCAGCCACCACGTTCCTTTTTGGATGATGAGCAGGCAATCTTCTAAGTAAAGCTTCTAATTGGAGCAAATGTACGGGCATTTTCCGTTCTTTCACAATCATCTTTATCCCCTCCAAAATATATCAGCGATTTTTCAAATATATCAGCGCAACTCCAATTATATCGGCGATTTTCGAAATATATCAGCGCAACTCAATTTATATCAGCGATTTTCATAATATATCGACTTACCGACAAAAAACGACACAACAAACACTCATAAACAGTATATCACCACATCTAAAATCGCACTGTAAGCATAATGTTACTCCTCCCTTTTGATTACGACATTTTAAAAACGAGAGAATCACATTCACCTTATGTAAAATAACTTTTTTATAAATGCAATCGCAAAAAAGCTGCTGCCTACAAAATATAGACAGCAGCTACAGTATACATTTTATAACTAATAAACAGCGATCGGCCCATAAGGACCATCAATAATCTCTATTTTTGTTTCAAAAATATCTGTCAAAAGTGTTGGGTCCATAACCTCTTCTACTGTTCCAAAAGCAGCAATTTGTCCATCTTTCATAGCACAAATTTTGTCAGAGTATTTTGCTGCAAAATTTATGTCATGCATAACAGTCAAAATTGTTCTTCCAAATTCATTAGCTGCACGTCTCAAATGCTCCATCATTTGAACAGAACGAGCAACATCAAGGTTGTTCAAAGGTTCGTCCAAAAGTACATATTCCGTCTCTTGGCACAATACCATCGCTACATATGCCCTTTGTCTTTGACCACCAGAAAGCTCATCTAAATATCTATTCTCTAAATTCGTTAAATCTAGGAAGTCGATATATTTAGAAATAATAACTTCATCCTCTTTCGTTAATCTTCCCTTTGAATAAGGAAAGCGTCCAAATCCAACTAATTGTCTAACAGTAAGCCTCGTTACAAAATGATTTTCTTGTCGCAATATAGTCAAAACTTTTGCTAAGTCTTTTGATTTGGATTCAGAAACATCCATATTTGCTACTTGGATTTGACCTTCATCCATATCTAAAAGTCTTCCTATCATCAAAAGTGTCGTAGACTTTCCAGCACCATTTGGTCCAATTAAAGAAGTAAAGCCCGCTTTTGGTATTTCAATATCCAAAGGTCCTATTTTTACCTTATCAGTATAGAACTTTTTAACATTATCGATTTTTATCATAAAGCCCTCTTCCTTAAAACTATAGTTAAGAATATAATTCCACCAAATAATTCAATAATAACTGAAACTACACCTTGAGCATTGAATACATGATACATTAAAAAGTATGCGCTCGTCATTATTAAAAATCCGATTGCAAAAGCCATTGGGAAAATATATCTATGATCATAAGTTGCCGCCGCCTGATAACTCAAAGTTGCTACTAAAAACCCATAGAAAGTAAGTGGCCCAATTAGAGCTGTTGAAATAGACATTAAAATAGCTACTAATACAAGCGTATAAATTACACTAGGTTGATATTTAACTCCAAAGGAAGTAGCAACATCCTTTCCTAGTGATAACACATTTAAATTCTTAGAATGAGCAAAAATTAATACTGCTACAATTATGATCATCGGAATGACAATAGGAAAATATGCAGGATCTGCATGATTAACAGAACCAAATAATTTTGCTTGTAAAAGATCAAACTCTGAAGGCGCAAGTAACTTTCTCATGAAAGTTGACATAGAATTTAGTCCCGCACCAATAATAATTCCGACTAAAAGCATAAGTTGTAAATTCCCGTATTTACCGGAAAGTAACCATCCATAAAGTATCAAGCTCATGAGGACCATAAGAACGACTTGAAATAAAAATGATCCAATTCCATTAAAATTGATCAATGCACTAGCACCAAAGAAGAATATTGTGCTCGTATGAATTGCTGAATAAAGTGATTCGAAACCTAACAGTGAAGGAGTAATAATCTTATTATTCGTAATGGATTGGAAAGCAACTGTCGACAAGCTATGGCAAACAGCTGCAATAATCATTGCAACAATAGCTACAATCCTTCTCTTAACAACTGGGATAAAAGAAGGTGAATCTATCGGAACTGGATTGTTATACACTAACAGTCCATATGAAGAAAGGAGGCCTAAAGCAATCAATGTTATCAGTACAATCCAATAACGTCTTGCTTCCTTCTTAGAACGAAAAGCGCTAGCTGATCTACTTTCATTATGAAGGCTAGAATCGACTTCGACATTTTCTTTATTTCTATAATCTAATGTGATCATCGTGGCCTCCTTGGTTTTCTTTTTCTCAATAAAATAGTAATAAACACGACTGCTCCCACTGATGCAAGTATTAAAGAAACAGGTAATTCAAAAGGCTTTATAATTGTTCGAGAAATGATATCACAGGCAGTTATTGTACCCATTCCGATCAGACACACCCAAGGTAAATTACTTCTAAGATCATCACCTCTAAACATGGAAACAATATTTGGAACAATTAACCCTAAGAAAGGTAAATTTCCAATAACTGCTGCAACAATCCCAACGGCAAAAGAAATAAGGGCTGTTCCAAAAAGAACAATTCGGTTGTAATTAACGCCAAGGCTTGTTGCGACATCTTCTCCTAGTCCAGCTAAAGTCAATCTATTCGCATACATAAAAATAAGCAAAGTAACGATAACAATCAGCCATAAATATTCGTATCTTCCGACCTGAATGTTAGCAAAAGAACCTACAAACCAAGTTTCAATACTTTGCGTCATTTGAAAAAGGAGTCCCAAAAAAGTAGACACTGCAGAAATAACTGCTCCAAGCATTAATCCAATAATCGGGACAATTAAAGACGAACGAAGCTTAACTCTTCTTAAAAATAGAAAGAAAATCATAGTTCCTATAAAAGAAAAAATGATTGCACCAGTCATTCTTTGAACTAAAGTTGGGGCAGGGAATAGTAAATACACAAAAAGCAGGCCTAAGCCTGACCATTCAATAGTCCCCGTTGTAGTAGGTTCAACAAATCGATTTTGTGTAATAAGTTGCATGACAAGCCCTGCCATCGCCATTGCAGCTCCAGTAAGCATTAATGCAACTGTTCTCGGAACACGAGTGATGAAAAACATCTCCATTCCGTCCTCTTGTCCACGTATATCATAAACGCCAGTAAACAGTGATATAATCCCTAAAATTAGAACAACTATAATCGCTATTATAAAAGATTTTGTCCATAATTTATTGTGATTATAAAACTGGGGTTGAGAAATATTCTCAACCCTAGAAATTATATTTTTTGACACTGCTTCGTACCCCTTTACACTACTTAGCTAAAGTTTTTGCGATATTTCCAAATAACTCTATATAAGTCTGAATTGATTCATTTGTGTAAGTATCTGCTGGTGCATAAATAACTTGTTTTTTAGAAACAGCAGTTGTGTTTTGAAGAGCTGGTGATTTAGAAATAACATCCTGAGCAGGAGCTGACTTAGCTGCATCAGATGTTGCAGCATCACGATCTAATACGAACAGCCAATCAGGATTTGTTTGTGCGATAGCTTCAACAGAAACGTCATCACCTTTATGACCTGCAGTAGAATTAGAAACTTCTAACGCTGGAGTCCAACCGAAAATTTCATACATTGGTCCCCAAACGCGACCAGAGTGCGGCGCAGCAAAACCAATATTACCACCAGTAACGATAACACTCATAACTTTATCTTTTCCGTTATAAGCAGATTTTGCATTTTCAATAGATTTATCAAAATCAGCTACTAATTTTTTAGCTTCTTTATCTTTATCAAAGATTTTTCCTAAAGTAATTGTAGAATCTTTAAGTCCTTTTACTAAGTTTTCACCAGGCTTAGTAGCTTTCTCAGAAACATCAACGTTAAGATCAATAACTGCTGCATTTGGTACTAATTTTTTAATTTCTTGATAATGGCTAGCGAATCTTTGGCCAACGATTACAAGATCAGGGTTTGCAGCTGCAATAATTTCAAGATTTGGTTCGCGGTGATTCCCAATATTTTGAACTGAATTATCTTTTACATATGCTGAATCAGCGGGCATTACATCCTTTGGAGCAGCCGCTAATTTAATTCCCCAATCAGATAAAGTTTCAAAAGTTCTATTATCTAAAGCAACTACATTCTTTGGATTTACAGGAACAGTAACTTTTCCATGCGCATCAGTGATTTCAACCGTTTTTGGCTTATCACTACCATTACCTTTAGTAGCCTTCGAAGTTTCTTTACCTGCATCTGAGCAGGCTACTAACATTAAAGTGAAAACTGCTAGAATACTTACTAATTTTAAAAGCATAGTTTTTTTCATACGTATACTCCTTATTATGTAATTTATTTCGAAAATGATGACTTCCAAAGATTGAATTAGATAGTAACTACTATTCACCTAAATCAATATTGATAATCATTTTCATTTGAATATCCTGTAAATAAGTATAGTCATTAATTCTGTGAAAATCTTGTGAATGGTGTGAGTTAATAAAATTAAACATAACTTAGATATAATCTCAACTAATGCGCAACAAATTCATCCCCCACACGTACTAACCAGTAGATTAGCACCTTATAAACTGTGATTTCTACTGTAAAAAAAATGACCATTAATAGCTAATTTTTTATATTTCACATAAACTATTTTATCATTCAATCATTGAATAGCCTCTGCCATGTATCGTTTGAATATATCTGTCTTTCTTCTCACACTTTAACTTTTTTCTTACATATCCAATATATAAGTCTACTACATTTGGATTTACTACTACGTTATATCCCCAAACCTGATTCAAAAGCATTTCACGGCTCAATATTGTGTTTTTATTCTTGATTAAAAATACAAGTAAGTCGTACTCGCGTTTCGTAAGCGAGAGATTTTTACCGCCTTTTTTCACAATATTGCTAGATACATCAACAAGGAGATCTTTAAACTGAACAAAATTCGGCTCATTTTGCTGAGTATAATCACTTCGCCTTAAAATAGCTTGAACTCTTGCTACTAATTCTTCTTTCGCAAATGGTTTTCTTATATAATCATCCGCTCCTGCTTGTAACCCTGCTACGCAATCCTTGCTAGAAATATTGTCGGTCACAATAATGATCGGTGTCATTTTAACAAGTCGTATTTGCCTGCAAATTTCTGGTCCGGATATGCTTAATGAATCCCAATCTAATATGATAATATCCCAATCTTGTTCATATACTATATTTAAACCTTCGTTTTCATTGTGAAGTTTTAAAATGAAATGGCCTTCTTGCTTTAAACCACTTACGATTTTCTTCGCTAAAGACCGTTCATTCTTAATTACTAACACCTGCCTCACCGATGGTTCACCTCTACTTCAATATAACTTGGTTAAATAAAAAATTATTCCCCAAAAATAATTTAAAATTTATAGGTATTAAACTCCTAAAAAAAGTCATTATAACAGCTTATTAGGAGAACTCTATATAATCTTACAATAGGTATGGATAAAAAGACAAAATATATTAACATTTAAATAAAGTGATTTTATTAATAGAAACTCACCAATCAGGCGTTTACGAGCAGCTATAGTATCTACCTGCTTATCATCCATAACCATTTCTTTATTTTCTGTTTCAGGGGTACTGCCTCATCCCTATCAACTTAAGTATTTTATAAAAGCACAAAACAAAAAGAACCATAACCTCACCAAACTGGCAAAATTATGGTTCATATCATACAAAATAAAAAACCACCAAATATGTATTGGTGGAGACGGTGGGAGTCGAACCCACGTCCAAAAATATCGGCACTTAAGCTTCTACGAGTGTAGTCGATATATTAGCATTTCGCGAACTCTTCGGCCTATCGACAGGCTTCCAAGTTGCTAGTCTGGTTGTTCTCTTCCTTTGTCCTCAGACGGCGAACTCCGGCGTAGTCCACTTAGTTTGAGTCCCTTACCCTACCACATGGACGATGGAGGGAGGAACCTTTAGTGCAATTAAGCAGCTAAAGAAAGATTGTTTTGTTTGCCAATTATAGGCTTTGACGTTTTAACGAGGCCGATCCCCTCGACTCGCAACCTAAGCTCGAACTATCCCTGTCGAATCCGTAACGTCCCCATGATAAAAATGGAGCATACGAAGAAAATTTCGTGATAGCTACTAAGAGCTGTTTTTCAATGTGCAACAATCTTACATAAGTTATTATAACATACGCGCGCCGTTTTACAAATGTAAATATCTGTATTACATCTTTTGGCGATCACGGAACGCGCGTGCAATTTCACGTTTTGCTTCTTTCTCTTTTAAATCGTGACGCTTATCATATTGTTTCTTACCTTTTGCTAAACCAAGTGCCATTTTCGCGAATCCATTTTTCAAATAGATTTTAAGTGGAACTAATGCATATCCTGTTTCTTTTGCAGCTCCTGCTAATTTATCAATTTCTTTTTTATGCAGAAGTAACTTTCTCGTACGAAGCGGATCATGGTTGAAACGATTTCCTTGCTCGTACGTACTAATATGCATATTATGAACCCATACTTCACCATTATGTACACGAGCAAATGCATCTTTCAAGTTCACGCGTCCAGCGCGAATCGACTTAATTTCCGTTCCTTGAAGGACAAGCCCTGCTTCGTATGTTTCTTCGATGAAATAATCATGAAATGCTTTTTTATTTTGTGCAATAACCTTACCTGAACCTTTTGGCATATAACGTCCCTCCTCTATTTTTACTATTGTAACAAATGTTAATAAAAAGCGAAAGTGGCTCGCTTAGAATGTGAGGTGGATGGAGCTTCTGACCTTGAGGCGCCCTTTGCCTCTCGGGAAGAAGCGAAGCCGCCGAACATTCTAGCCACTGTAGCTGGATTCCCATAAAAAGCGAAAGTGACTCGTTCTCGAGCCACCAATAAAAAAGAAAAAGCCTCGCTTTTTATCAAAGCGAAGCCATCCTTTTCTTACTTACGCTTTTTCTTCTTCTTCTTGAATCCTGGTACGTTTTCGAAGAATGCTTTTTTCTTCTTGCCGTTACCATCTTTTTTCCCTGGTTGGCTAGCGGACGCGGATGCAGATCCTCTTCCTTTACCTTTGCCACCACGGTCAAATTTTCTACCTGTGCCACGTTCTCCGCCGCGCTCATTACTGCGTTCGCTACGTCCGCCGCGTTTCTTTCTGCCTGTTCTTGGTTGTTCGATCACGACTGGACGATCTTTGAACTTACGACGAGGCGTACCTTTCATACCAACGATTTCAAAGTCGATTGCACGCTCGTCTTTGTTTACGTTAATAACACGAATTGTAATTTCGTCACCGATGCGGAATACGTTACCTGTACGTTCTCCGATCATTGCGAAGTGCTGCTCATCATAACGATAGTAATCATCCGTTAAGTAGCTAACGTGTACAAGACCTTCAATTGTATTTGGAAGCTCTACGAATAAACCGAAGTTTGTTACAGAGCTAATCATACCGTCATACTCTTCGCCAATCTTATCAAGCATATATTCTGCTTTTTTCAGCTCGTCTGTTTCACGCTCAGCTTCAACAGCACGACGTTCCATATTAGAAGAGTGCTCTGCAATCTCAGGTAATTTTTCACGCCATTTTGCTTGCGTTTCATTGTCGACTTTACCGTTAATGATATATTCACGAATCAATCTGTGAACAATCGTATCTGGGTAACGACGAATTGGTGATGTGAAATGCGTGTAGAACTCAGTTGATAGACCAAAATGTCCTAAGCTTTCTGCATCGTAACGTGCTTGCTTCATAGAACGAAGCATTACTGTCGAAATGACTACTTCTTCTGGTTGCCCTTGAACCATTTCAAGAATTTGTTGTAGCGCACGAGGGTGTACTTCATTTGCACGTCCTTTTACTGCATATCCGAAGTTCGTTACAAACTCGAAGAAACGCTCTAGCTTATCTTCTTTCGGATCTTCATGGACACGGTACATGAATGGTACGTTCATCCAGTGGAAGTGCTCTGCTACTGTTTCGTTCGCGACAAGCATAAATTCTTCAATTAACTTCTCTGATACTGAACGATCACGCATGACAACATCAGTCGGTTTTCCTTCTTCATCTACTAATACTTTCGCTTCTTTAAAGTCAAAGTCGATTGCACCGCGGCGCATACGTTTTTCACGTAAAATTTGTGCTAATTGCCCCATCTCTTTAAACATCGGTACTAACGGCTCATAGCGTTTAATTAATTCTTCGTCCTCATCTTCTAAAATGCTTCTTACGTCAGCATACGTCATACGCTCTGTCGTTTTAATTACACTTTGGAAAATCTCGTGCTTTACAACGTCACCTAAATTGTTGATTTCCATTTCACAAGATAACGTCAGACGGTCTACTTTCGGATTTAATGAACAAATACCGTTAGATAGACGATGCGGAATCATCGGAATTACACGGTCAACAAGGTATATACTCGTCGCTCTCTCCGCTGCTTCTACATCAATTGGAGAACCTTCTTGAACGTAATGACTTACATCTGCAATATGAACCCCAAGCTTATAGTTACCGTTCTCGAGCTTCGTTACTGTAACAGCGTCATCTAAATCTTTCGCGTCTGCACCGTCAATTGTTACGATCATTTGGTCACGAAGATCACGGCGATCTTTTAAATCTTCTTCTGAAATCGTTTCTGGTACACTGTTTGCGTGCTCCATCACTTCTTCAGGGAATGCTAAAGGCAAATGATGTTTATGGATGACAGATAAAATATCTACTCCTGGGTCATTTTTATGACCTAGAATTTGAATAACTTCACCTTCTGCACTTAAACGATTCTCTGGATAGCTCGTAATTTTCACAACTACTTTATGCCCTTCTACAGCGCCCATTGATGCACTTTTCAATACGAAAATGTCACTCGTCCAGCGCTTATTGTCAGGTATAACAAATCCAAAGTTTTTCGATTCTGTATATGTACCAACTAGTTCTTTCGTTCCGCGTTCTAAAATGCGTACAATGGAACCTTCTTGACGCGAACCACTCGATTGGGAACTAAGGCGTGCTAATACTGTATCGCCATGAAGCGCACCGTTTAATTCTGTAGGCGGGATGAAAAGATCGTCGTCTCCTGTTTTCTTCTCGTCTGGTACAACGAATGCAAAGCCACGTGCATGTCCAATTAACTTACCACGTACTAAATTCATTTTTTCAGGCAGACCGTAACGGTTGCTACGAGTACGAATAATAAGTCCCTTCTCTTCCATCATTACAAGTGCCTTTACGAAATCTTTAAAGCCCTCAGAACCTTCAATTCCAAATGCCTCTTCTAACTCTTGTATCGTTAGCGGTTTATACGCTTCTTCTCTCATAAATAATAACAACTTATCAATATGTTCTTGTATGATTTCTTCCAAGCAAAAATACCTCCTTTAAAACCTTATATTATTTAGTGTATCCGAAAGATAGGGGATGTATAAAGCGAAACTTCAATACTCCCCTTATGATTTTTACAGTTTTCACAAAAAATTCCTTATGAAAAAAAGAGGCAACTAGATCTTACCAATCTAGTTGCTCCAAGAAGTTATATACATCCTCATGTAGCTCGTCACGCTGTTTATCAAGTGTAATGACATGCGTAGAGTCTTCATACCATTTAATGTCTTTTAACGTTGATTCTACACCGTTATAAATAATGTTCGCACTATCTGTATTAATCATTTCATCATGACGCGCTTGTACAACAAATGTTGGGGCATAAATCATGTCCACATTGTTACGTACGTCAGCAATTAATTGTTGTAATGCTTTTAATGTATTCATCGGTGTCTTTTGGAATTCCAACATTTCTTGTTCAATTTGCTCTGGTGATTTTTGCTCACGCTTTTTATATTCGCGGGCATATGCCAATATACCTTGGTACATCGTTTCTTCACTCTTAATATACATCGGTGCACACATTGGCACTACACCTAAAACCGGTACTGTATAACCTAATTTTAGAGAAAATACACCGCCAAGTGACAATCCAACGACAGCAATTTTCTCAAAACCTTTATCTTTTAAAAGCTGATATGCCTCCGTTACGTCTTGCCACCAATCTTCAGGACCTGTATGAACAAGCTCTTCTGGTGGTACACCGTGCCCTTTATAAATTGGGGCATGACAAGTGTAGCCTTTCTTTTCTAAGAAACGCCCTAACATACGTACATCAGCTGAGTTTCCTGTGAATCCATGTAGTAATAAAACAGCGCGGTCTCCACCCTCAAATGTAAATGGTTTCGGAGATGCTAATTTCATCATGTACTTCTCCTCTTTCTCTTCTGTAATCTAGTCGTATTCTTTCTATATCTAGTGTACCATATTTATATTTCTATAATCTAATTAGAAACATCTTTCAAATGACAAAACAAAAAAAAGAAGAACCATTAGTACATCTTACTAACGCTTCTTCTTTCAATTCTATAAGTTTAAGTACGTAACACCAATTGTTAATGCGAAGAACAATACAGCTAAAACAATTGTAATACGGTTTAATACCGCTTCAATTCCACGTGCTTTTTGCTTACCAAATAATTGCTCTGCACCGCCTGAAATTGCACCTGAAAGGCCTGAGCTATTACTAGACTGCATAAGTACCATAACAATCATTAAAATCGATACAATAATAAGTAAAACGGATAATAACGTATGCACTTGGCGTACCTCCTACAAAGATTCAGTTATTGTAACTGTAGCATAAATTCTATAGAAAAGCGAGAGCTATAAGGTTGCTCTCGCTTTTCTTCTATTACATGAACATCATTGCAAATAGCGGCCCGAGCAAACATGTTAAAATCGCTGTTAATGTCATTGTTACCGATCCAATAACACCTTCATGTTCATTATTTTTCATCGCTCTCATCACGCCCATAATATGAGAAGCACATCCAAATCCGATACCTTTACCAACTGAGTTTGTAACGCGGCTCCATTTTAATAAAAGCGGGCCGGTAATCGTTCCAGTAATACCTGCAATAACAACGAAGGCTGCTGTTAATGACGGTACACCACCAACTTGCTCTGAAACACTCATCGCAACTGGCATTGTCACTGATTTTGGTAAAGAAGATAAAATTAAGCTTTTATCTGTTCCCATAAGTGACGCAATAGCAAAGTCACTTGCAATGGCAACTGTTGTACCTACTAGTACCCCGCCGGCAATCGGTACAACATATTTTTGAAGAACGTGGCGTTGTTTATAAAGAGGAATTGCAAATGCTACAACACCGGGTCCGAGCAGTTTTGCAATCCAACCGCCACCACTTTCCATATAATGTTGATACGGTATATCAAGCATAATAAATAAGAAAGCCATTAATCCTGTTGCTACAAGCATTGGAATGGTGAATGGTGTTGGAAATAATTTATAGATTTTTTTAGATAATTGGTATAATAGCACCGTAAAAATAACCCAACCGATTCCGATCAATATTTGGCTCATCGCGACTCTCTTTCCTTTCTATTCGCAAGATATTGTCCTGTATGTCCTGCGACAATAATAATTAAAAATGTACTCGCTACAATTGTAATGAAAAGAGAAATTCCTTTACTCATAAAAAAAGCACCGTAATTCATTAGGCCAAGTGTTGGCGGAATTAATAAAAACGGCATAATAGCAACGAGTGTTTCTGCTCCTAAATCGAACCATTTCACTGGAAGAACTTTTAGGCTAAGTAAAACAAGTAAGAGGAACATTCCAATCAAACTTCCTGGAATCGGAATATTTAACATTTCTTGTACCCAAGTTCCAACCATATAAAAAACGTAAAGAGCAGCAATTTGGACAAGAATCTTTGTAAATTTCATGTTCATCATCCCTCTTGTTTATACGATCTTCTGTTAATATCTTTATCATAGTATAAATTGTAAAAAGCTGCAATTTATCAACTTGACAGCAAAAAACGCCTATGTTATACGCTTACAACCTTGATATGACTACATTTCTAAAAGAAAATTAAGTCAAAAACCTTGACCTAATATAAGAAGTTTTTATTTTCTGAATTTTAAAGGTTGTTATTTCAATAAAATAATCTTTTTATCCTTAAGCTTACATATATATAAAGTGAAACTTTAATCAGTGGGGGTTCTTTATCCCCCACTGATTATTAGTTGAACTAATTCGCTGTATTTCGAGGTGGAGGTCTTACTGCCCATTAAAGTGGGATAAACAAGATAGGTGGTGAACATATGCCCAAAAAAGTTCTCATTTTTTGTGATCCTGGGATTGATGATACGATGGCTCTCCTCTTAGCATTCTTTATTGATGAAATAGAAATCATCGGCATTGTTGCTGATTACGGCAATGTTCCAAAAGAGATGGCCGTACAAAATGCTCATTTTCTTAAGAATGAAACAATGAATAGAAATATTAAGATATTTGGTGGGTCAGAGCGTCCACTTACTGGTGCCCCACCTGCTTTTTTTACCGATGTACATGGGAAACAAGGGCTCGGGCCAATTATTCCAAAAGGGAATGTAACTAACGGGGAAATGGAGAATTTTTTCGAAGTTATTCCTCTTATTGAACAGTATAAAGGTGAAGTAATCATTGTAAGTTTAGGAAGACTTACCTCCCTCGCAATTTTATTCATCGTATGTAAACAGTTAATGAAGCAAATTAAATCTTACTACATAATGGGCGGTGCCTTTTTACACCCGGGTAATGTTACCCCTATTTCTGAAGCAAACTTTTATGGTGATCCTGCTGCCGCTAATATAGTCCTTCAATCCTCACCTAACATGTACATCTATCCATTAAACGTCACCCAATATTCCATCATTACACCAGAAATGGCTGAATATATTGAAGCAAAAGGAAAAGCCCCACTCGTCAAACCTTTATTCGATCATTATTACTATAGTTATTATAAAAATGCTCTACCACATTTAAAGGGTAGCCCCTTCCATGACACAATGCCAATACTCGCTTTACTTGATAACTCTATGTTTACGTATCACAAATCACCTATCGTTATCATGACCGAATCTTATGCACAAGGGGCAAGCATTGGGGAATTCCGCTCTTTAGAAGAATCTAAACCATTTATTGATCGGCCGATTCATCAAATCGCAATTGATTTTGATTATAACCGCTTCTTTAAACATTTCATGTCACTTATGACGGGGGAAGAATTTTAACATAAAAAAACAGACCGTGATTTCTCACGGTCTGTCGTTATTTTCTACAATTATCGTTTGATGTTGTAGAAAGATTTGATACCATCGTAAACAGCGATTTCGCCTAGTTCGTCTTCGATGCGTAATAATTGGTTGTACTTAGCAATACGGTCAGTACGGCTCATAGAACCAGTTTTGATTTGGCCAGCGTTAGTTGCAACTGCGATGTCAGCGATTGTAGCATCTTCAGTTTCACCAGAACGGTGAGATACAACTGCTGTGTAACCAGCACGTTTAGCCATTTCGATAGCTTCGAAAGTCTCAGTTAAAGTACCGATTTGGTTAACTTTAATTAAGATTGAGTTAGAGATACCTTTTTCGATACCTTCAGCAAGTTTTTGAGTGTTAGTTACGAATAAGTCGTCACCAACTAATTGTACTTTATCACCGATACGCTCAGTTAATAATTTGTGACCATCCCAGTCGTTTTCGTCTAAACCATCTTCGATAGAGATGATTGGGAAGTCTTTGCAAAGCTCTTCGTAGAAATCAACCATTTCTGCAGAAGTTAAGCCAGTACGGCCTTCGCCTGCAAGGTCATATTTACCAGTTTCTTTGTTGTAGAACTCAGAAGAAGCAACGTCCATTCCTAAGAATACGTTCTCGCCAGCTTTGTAACCAGCTTTTTCGATAGCTTCGATAATTACTTCTAATGCTTCACGGTTAGAACCAAGGTTTGGAGCGAATCCACCTTCGTCACCTACTGCAGTGTTAAGACCTTTGTCATGTAATACAGCTTTAAGTGCATGGAATACTTCAGCACCCATACGGATTGATTCTTTGAATGTTGGAGCACCAACTGGTAAGATCATGAACTCTTGGAAGTCTACGTTGTTATCAGCGTGAGAACCACCGTTGATGATGTTCATCATTGGAGTTGGTAATTGTTTTGCATTGAATCCACCAAGGTAACGGTATAATGGAAGACCTACGAAGTCAGCTGCTGCGTGAGCTACTGCCATAGATACACCAAGGATAGCGTTAGCGCCTAGTTTACCTTTGTTTGGAGTGCCATCTAATTCGATCATAGCACGGTCGATACCAGCTTGGTCAGTTACGTCGAAACCAACGATTTCTGGAGCGATAATTTCGTTAACGTTGTTTACTGCGTTAACAACACCTTTACCAAGGTAACGAGATTTGTCACCGTCACGTAATTCTACTGCTTCGTGTTCACCAGTAGATGCACCACTTGGTACGATAGCGCGTCCGAAAGCGCCGCTTTCTGTGTAAACTTCTACTTCTACAGTTGGGTTACCACGAGAGTCAAGGACTTCGCGAGCATAAACATCAATAATTGTTGACATAATAAATTCTCTCCTTTTTATATAAGCAAATTATTTAATAATTGTTTTACCTGTCATTTCTTTCGGTTGCTCAACACCAAGAAGTGTAAGCATTGTTGGAGCGATATCACCTAAGATACCACCTTCACGTAATTCTACGTCGTTCTTCGTAACGATGAAAGGAACCGGGTTAGTTGTATGAGCTGTCATTGGCTCTCCGTCAGAAGTTAATTCTTCGTCAGCATTACCATGGTCAGCAGTAATAAGTGCTACACCATCTTTTGCAAGAATCGCTTCTACAACTTTTCCTAAACATTCGTCAGTTGCTTCTACTGCTTTAATTGTTGGTTCCATCATCCCAGAATGGCCAACCATATCACAGTTCGCAAAGTTAAGAATGATAACATCATGTTTATCATTTTCGATTTCATTTACTAAAGCGTCCGTTACTTCGTAAATGCTCATTTCAGGTTTCAAGTCATACGTTGCAACCTTCGGTGAGTTAATTAAAATACGCTCTTCTCCTGGGAATTCAGCCTCACGACCACCGCTAAAGAAGAATGTAACGTGCGGATACTTTTCAGTTTCCGCGATGCGAAGTTGCTTTAATCCCGCTTGCGCAACAACTTCACCTAAAGTGTTATCAAGGTTCATTGGCTTGAATGCCACGTAACCATCTACTGTTTCACTAAAGTGTGTCATACATACGAATTCTGGAATGTGAGGTACTTTTTCACCACGATCGAACTCACGGAAGTCTTCGTTTGTAAATACACGAGCAATTTGAATTGCACGGTCTGGACGGAAGTTATAGAAGATAACTGCATCATCATCATTGATTGTTGCAACTGGCGTGTTATCTTCGTTAACAATTACAGACGGCAATACGAATTCATCGTAGATACCATTTGCATAAGAGTCTTCTACACACTCTTCTGCTGATTTATAAGTAGGGCCTTCACCATTCACCATAGCACGGTAACATTTTTCTACGCGATCCCAACGCTTGTCACGGTCCATGGAGTAATAACGACCAGAGATAGTCGCGAATTGTCCTACTCCTGTTTCTTTAATTACTTCATTTGTTGCATCAATATAGCTTTGTGCTGTTTTTGGTCCAACATCGCGGCCATCTAAGAATGCATGAATGTATACTTTCTCAACGCCTTCTTTAGCTGCTAAGCGAAGAAGAGCAAACATGTGGTTCATGTGACTGTGCACACCACCGTCAGAAAGTAAACCGAATAAATGAAGTGCAGTACCTTTTTCTTTTACGCTTTTAATTGCACTTTGGAACGTTTCGTTCTTGTCGAACTCACCTTCACGAATTGCAACGTTTACGCGTGTTAAGCTTTGATATACAATGCGGCCAGCACCGATATTTAAGTGACCAACCTCAGAGTTACCCATTTGACCTTCTGGAAGACCTACTGCCTCACCACAAGCTGTAAGCGTTGTGTGAGGGAATTTGTTCCAGTAACCATCAAAATTAGGTTTCTTAGCTTGTGCTACAGCATTCCCGTAAGTTTCTTCACGAAGTCCGAAACCGTCAAGAATAATTAGAGCTGTTGGCTTTCTCATTTTACCGCCTCCAGAAGACCTAAGAACGAAGCAGGCTCTAAGCTAGCACCGCCAACTAAAGCGCCGTCGATGTCAGATTGTGCCATGTACTCTTTAATGTTTTCTGGTTTTACGCTACCGCCGTATTGAATACGAACAGCTTCTGCAGCAGCTGGAGAAACAGCCTCTGCAACAACTTTACGGATGTGCGCACATACTTCGTTTGCATCTGCAGAAGAAGAAGATTTACCTGTACCGATAGCCCAGATTGGCTCATAAGCGATAACAGTTGCTTTAACTTGCTCTTCAGTTAAACCTGCAAGTGCTTTTGTCACTTGACCTGCTACTAGATCAAATGTTTTTCCGCTTTCGCGCTCTTCTAAAGTCTCACCACAACATACGATTGGTGTTAAACCATGTTCAAATGCTGCGATAGTCTTTTTGTTTACTGACTCATCTGTTTCAGCAAACATTTCACGACGCTCAGAGTGGCCAAGTACTACGTAGCCTACTTTTAAGTCGCTAAGTGCTACTGGGCTAATTTCGCCAGTAAATGCACCATTTTTTTCGAAGTGCATGTTTTGTGCACCTACTTGTAAATCAGTTCCTTCAGTCGCTGCTACAAGGCGCTCTAAGAATAGAGCTGGAGAGCAAACTACTGCATCAACAGCTGAAGCTGCTGGGATTTGACCTTTAACTTCCTCTACGAAGCTAACTGCTTCAGATAGAGTTTTATTCATTTTCCAGTTACCTGCGATAATTGGTTTACGCATGCTTTGCACCGTCCTTTTTCTTTGGCTGCTACTTATTTGTCGTTAAGACAAACTACACCTGGAAGCTCTTTACCTTCCATGAATTCTAATGACGCACCGCCGCCAGTAGAAATGTGGCTCATTTTATCAGCCATACCGAATTTTTCAACAGCTGCTGCAGAGTCACCACCGCCGATAACAGAGTATGTACCTTCTGCATCTGCTAATGCTTGTCCTACTGCTTTTGTACCTTCTGCGAATGGAGTCATTTCGAATACACCCATTGGTCCATTCCATACAACAAGCTTAGAGTTTTTAATTACATCTGCATAAATTTCACGTGTTTTAGGACCGATGTCCACGCCTTCCCAGTTAGAAGGGATAGAATCGATATTAACGATTTTAGTTGTTGCAGTTTCAGAGAATTCCTCAGTGATTACAACATCAACTGGCATGTAGAAGTTTACGCCTTTTTCTTTTGCAAGTTGCATAAATTCTTTAGCTAGTTCAATCTTGTCGTCTTCACATAGAGATAGACCAATTTCATGACCTAAAGCTTTAACGAATGTGTAAGCAAGTCCGCCACCGATGATTAAGTTATCTACTTTGTCTAATAGATGACGAATTACACCGATTTTATCTTTTACTTTCGCACCACCGATGATAGCTGTGAATGGACGATCTGGGTTAGAAAGTGCTTTTCCAAGAACATCTAACTCTTTTTCCATTAGTAAACCAGATACTGCTGGTAGGTAGTCCGCGATACCTGCTGTAGAAGCGTGAGCACGGTGAGCTGCACCGAATGCATCGTTTACGAAGATGTCAGCAAGAGCTGCAAATTCTTTCGCAAGTTCTGCATCGTTCTTTTCTTCGCCCGCATAGAAACGTACGTTTTCAAGAACTAATACGTCGCCTTCGTTCATTGCTGCAACCATTTCTTGTACAGCTGGTCCGAATGCTTCGTCTGCTTTTTTAACGTCTTTACCAAGAAGCTCGCCTAAACGTGCTGCTACTGGAGTTAAACGCATTTCTTCTACTACTTGACCTTTTGGACGGCCTAAGTGGCTTGCTAAAATAACTTTCGCACCTTGCTCTACTAAATATTGAATTGTAGGAAGAGCTGCACGGATACGAGTTTCATCTGTAATTTTGCCTTCTTTCATAGGTACGTTGAAGTCAACGCGGCAAAATACACGCTTACCTTTTAAATCTACGTCACGAATTGATTTTTTGTTCATTGGATTTCCCTCCGACTACTAGTTAGGATTGACAAAACCCACTCAAAAGCTTAACACATTTGCTTTTAAAACGAAAGAAGAGAGAGAGGGAACAAACCCTCTCCCTCGTTTTGTCATTGATAACTTATATAATTAAGAATTAAAGACCTTTTGAAGTCATGTAAGCTGCTAGGTCTACTACGCGGTTAGAGTAACCAGTTTCGTTATCGTACCAAGAAAGTACTTTAACCATGTTACCTTCCATTACCATTGTAGATAATGCATCGATTGTAGAAGAAGCTGTACATCCGTTATAGTCGATAGATACTAATGGCTCTTCGCTGTATCCAAGGATACCTTTTAATTCGCCTTCAGCTGCTGCTTTGAATGCTGCATTTACTTCTTCAACTGTTACTTCTTTGTCAAGTTCAACAACTAGGTCAACTAGAGAAACGTTAGCAGTTGGAACACGTACAGCGCCACCGTTTAATTTACCTTTAAGTTCTGGTAATACTAATGCTACTGCTTTAGCTGCACCAGTAGATGTTGGGATCATGTTTTCAGCTGCTGCACGAGCACGACGTAAATCTTTGTGTGGTAAGTCTAAGATTTGTTGGTCGTTAGTGTAAGAGTGAATTGTTGTCATCATTCCGCGTTTTACGCCGAATTTTTCGTTTAATACTTTAGCAAATGGAGCTAAGCAGTTTGTAGTACAAGAAGCGTTAGATACTACGTTGTGGCTAGCTGCATCGTATTGTTCGTGGTTAACACCCATAACTACAGTGATATCTTCGTCAGAAGCTGGAGCTGAGATGATAACTTTTTTAACTGATCCACCTAAGTGTTTTTCAGCGTCTGCTTTTTTAGTGAAACGACCAGTAGATTCTACTACGATTTCTACTCCGTAGTCGCTCCATGGTAATTGTGCTGGGTCACGCTCAGCGATAACTTTGATTTCTTTACCGTTAACAACGATGCTGCTTTCGTTAGCAGATACTTCTGCGTTTAAAGTTCCGTGAACTGTGTCATATTTTAAAAGGTGAGCTAAAGTTTTAGCATCTGTTAAGTCGTTGATTGCTACTACTTCTACCTCTGGGTTGTTAAGTGCTGCGCGGAATACGTTACGTCCGATACGTCCAAATCCATTAATACCAATTTTAGTCATTTGAATTTCCTCCTTGGGGGATTATATTAAAGGGTAATACCCTTTGTTAATTGTTTTGCTGCACCTTCATCTGTAATTAGAATTGAAGTGTGCCCTTGTTTAATTACAGCCTGTATTGCCTTTGCCTTTGAAGAACCTCCAGCGACTGCAACAACGTGAGATACATTTTGTAAATCCTCTAGTTGCATACCAACTGTTCTTACTTTATGAACAACATTTCCTTGTTCATTAAAGTAGTAACCGAAAGCTTCGCCAACTGCTTCGCTTGCCTGAATCTTTAACCAATCTGCTTCTGAAGTATTTCTGCGACGTGCCATTGTTAACGCATCACCTATTCCATGAATGACGATATTGGAAGATCGAATCAACTCAAGAACTTCTTTCACGGAAGGCTCTGTCACAATAGACGCATATGCTTCGCTGCTAACATGGTCTGGAACATACAATAAGCGATAATTACTCATCGTATTTTGCGCCATCTTGGCACAAATAGTATTGGCTTCTAACTCGACGCCTTCTCCAATTCCACCACGTGCTGGGACAAATAGCATATGTAAATCTTTGCAATCAAGCTGCATCATGTCCGCAACAGCAGCTAGCGTAGTTCCTCCAGCCACAGCAACGATATTATTCGCTGTCAGACGGTCTTTTATACAAGTCACACAAGCACGGCCCATCTCCAGTTTGACCCAAGGCGATTCATCACTATCACCAGGGACAACGAAAACTTCATCCAAGTCTAATGTTTCCTTAAGTTGCTTTTCTAAAACCTTTAACCCGGAAATTTCTTTCATAAAGTCTTCCAAAGCAAGAACTAAAGCTGTTCCTTCTTCTGTCAAAGTCATTCCAGAAGAAGCGACGTGAACTAAGTTTTGTTCTTTCAAAACTTGAACTTCACTTCGCAATACTCGTTCTGTCATACCGAGACTTGCTGATAAATTTCTTCTTCCAATCGGCTGCATAAGCCTAATGTATTGAAGAATTTGCATTCTCGTTTGCATAACAGGTAGCAGATCAGGTAATAATTTTTTTGTGTTCTGAATCCATGAGCGCATATCTTTTCTCCTCACTACATCGGTTCATTTTCCCTCGTGGTCACTTTACGTCCCGTAGTGACATTTTGTGTCCCACATAGGTTAAAAAAATAATCCCTGCTACGTGTATTATTGTAACAGGAGATAGAAACTTATTCAACTCTTAACTGCATTCTTTATATAGTTTATTATGACACCTTTGTGAATGTTACCATATTCTACTTGTTTTCCGTCTATTTCTACAACCGGAATCATTAGGTGATATGTTTCTAAAAGGTCATTATCTTCATATATATCTATTTCCTCAATTTGAAAAGAATATTCACATTGTACTTCCTGTAAAACTTGTTTCGCCTTCACGCAAAGGCCACAATCATTTTTTGTATACAGTACAACTTTCATCTTCTTCACCTATCCGATCGTTTTTCGTAATGACGACGCTGGGATGTGCATTTGCTCCCTATACTTCGCCACTGTTCTTCGAGAAATAACGATTTCATGCTCTTCTTCTAACAATTTTGAAATCTTTTGGTCTGAAAGTGGCTTTTTCTTATTCTCCGCCTCAACAAGCGTTTGAATAAATTGTTTTACACGCTTTGTAGAAACCGCTTCATCTTCAGTAGTCGAAACGGCATTACTAAAGAACGATTTCATCTCAAATAAACCGTGTGGTGTTTGCACATATTTATTTCGCGTTGCCCGACTAATTGTCGATTCATGGACGCTTAACTCTTCTGCTACTTCTTTTAAAGCAAGTGGCTTTAAATACTCCGGACCTTTCCAGAAGAAATCACGTTGTTTTTCCATAATAATGGTCATCACTTGCAAAAGCGTTTGTTTTCTTTGTTTCAAACTACGCATAATCCACTGTACATGCTGATACTTTTCTGAAACGTAAGATGCTACTTCACTTTCACTATTATTAAGAAGCGCACTATATTCAGAATGAATTTCAATTCTCGGCATATTTCTCTCATTCATTTGTAAAACGAGACGATCACCATCTTTTTTCACAGCCATATCAGGCACAATATAAAGTGGTTTATCAGAAGAAAACGCAAGACCTGGTTTCGGCTGTAATGACGTAATACAGTTCACCGCCGATTGCAATTCCTCATTACTACACTTCAGCACTTGAACGAGCTTTCGCCAATCTTTCTTCACGAAATAAGCGAAATGATCTTCTACAACCTCTTCTGCTAATCCATTTCGTCTTTGTAAGCGCTTCAATTGCAAAGTTAGACATTCCTGAATATTACGCGCTCCTACCCCTGCTGGCTCAAGTGATTGGACAAGCTCTACAGAGCGGTCAACTACATGTAGCGGTGCGGAAAGGAGATTTGCTAACTCCTCATTCGTTTCTTGTAAATACCCATTTCCATCCATGTTCATAATAATGAAAAAAGCTACTTTTCGCTCTTCTTCCTCTATTTTATAATACTGTATTTGATTTAATAAATGTTGCTGAATCGTTGTAGAATCCACACTGTAGATTTCCATCTGATTCTCGACTTGTTTGCTGGTACTTTTACTGTTGTTAGAGCTCTTTTTCTTCTCCCTCTCAAAACCACCTAACTCAATAAGGGGATTCTCTAACGATTGCTCATACAAAAACTCCGATAATTCTTGTACATTATACTGGAGCATTGTAATCGCTTGCCTTAACTCTTGTGTCATTGCCAAACGTAAGCTTTGTTCTTGTAAAAGACTTGCCTTCAAACTAATCTCCCCCTTGTTTCTATTGTACAATAAGTTTGGTAAAAGGAGAATGCTATCACAGACACCCATTCCAAAATATTATTAATTTATATGTATTAATGAGATTTACAACTTAAAACCGAAATTTGAATAATATTGAAAGAAAATAATAACGGAATTTAATTATAACCAAGTACTAATAGTAAATCTTATTATCAGATATAACAAGAGGGAAATAAAAAAAGTCCTAACCTACAAAACGTAAGTTAGGACTTTTTGACGCGCCCAGAGGGATTCGAACCCCCGGCAGACGTGGTACCGGAAACCACCGCTCTATCCGACTGAGCTATGGGCGCATGATTATAAAATACACTTCATTTTCTCTTCATAATAATAGCAATAAAAACCATTTAAATCAATAAAAACTCTTTGATTGCACTTTATATATACACTATTTTTCACATAAAAAAGCCCCCTAATTTCTATATTTAGGAGGCAATTCTTAACGGTCTTATTTATCTAGTTTCTCTTTAATCTCTTTTGGAATTTCATTCGGCTGTACTTCTTGATATGTTTCAATATATTCACCTTTTGTTTTAACCTTTACATACGCTCCCTCTCTAAGTCCACGAGGTGCATAAAACTTAACATCTCTCTCTTCACCTGAAGTATAATAACCCATTAGTTTATAATCCCCAGCTACCTCTCCAATTTTGGATAGTCGGCCAGATTCTTTCGCTTTTACATATACAAAGTCCTCTTTCACAAGCGGATTGTATCTATCTGTTATCTCATTATGAGAAACACTTGCCACACCAATAACTAATATAAAAACTCCAATTAAACCCAATAATAATTTCTTCATTTTTCTCTCCTTAAAATATGCTTTTAACTTATTTTACCTTCTTTATTCTAGGAGAAAAAAGTTTTTGTCACTATCGCTTTTCCTTACATGTTCATTACAAAATTGTAATGCTCAGATGCTTCATCCCTAAAATTCCCAATCATAAATTCACTCCAACTCACAAATTATAATCTTTGAATTGATATTCCAAAGGGGGCTTCATTCAATGACTGTAATTACGAAATTAAAGCAAACTGTTTCTGGATTAAAAAGTGCACAAGCTAGCTTAGAGGGATTCGCTCTTGATACGGATAACCAACAAGCTAAGCAACTTTTCCAAACAGCTGCGCAGCAAACACAAACAATTATCGATTCTTTAAACCCACGTGTTGAAGAAGTCCAACAAGAAGAACCACAATACTCACAGCAATAACGAATCAGTCTTGCTGTGAAATAGAAAAAGGGTGATATGCAGTCATCCTTTTTCTATCACATTACATATTGCAATAGAAATGGAATGATGATTATGCGAAAGATCGGACTCATTACCGCGTTATTTATACTTCTATTTAGTTCTTTTACCGGTTGTGATCACAGCCCATTAGATAAAAAGGTAAAAAAAGAAGAAGCAAAACGAACAGAGAAAGAGAAAGGTCCCAAATTAACAAAGACGAGTACGGAATCCTTTAATCAATCTATATCACAGGGAGCGAAGAAAAGAGCTCTCGCTATGGATGAAATTATAAAGAGCGCAGCTGTGAATTCAAATTTAGATCTCTACATAGCAGTTAAGCCTGAGCATCATGAACGATTTGGGTTAAAACCTTTACGCAAGAAACTTCAAAAGCAACTAAGTGACGAATATCCCACTTTCGATGTTCGTGTTAGCACCGATAAAAAAATCTTTATGTTACTCGAAAAGCTTGAAAACAGAATCAAGAAAAAAGAAATATCTAAAGATGAAATCAAAAAACAGTTAAAACTTATCGGATCAGAAATGGAATCTAACACTTAACGCTTTCGAATAGAAAAGGAAGGATTTAAATGTCTAGTAAAGATAAAAACTTAACCCCTGTACAACAGGAATATAAAAAATTCGAGCAAGAACGCGAACCGAAGCGTCCTGTCTTAAAAAACTGTATAAAAGCCTTTTTCGTTGGTGGTTTCATTTGCCTAATTGGGCAACTCATTTCTACTTTTTATATTACGTATTTCGATTTCACTGAACGCTCAGCAGGGAATCCAACAGTAGCAACTCTTATTTTCATCTCGATGTTACTAACTGGATTCGGTGTATATGATCGTCTCGGTCAATTTGCAGGTGCTGGAACAGCTGTACCTGTCACTGGATTTGGTAACTCTGTTATCGCAGCATGCATCGAACACCGAACAGAGGGATTTGTCCTTGGTGTTGGAGCTAACATGTTTAAATTAGCCGGCTCCGTTATTTTATTTGGTGTATTTTCAGCTTTCGTCATCGCACTTATTAAAACGATTCTCGTTCAATGGGGAGGGCTATAAATGTTACAAGGACACCGAACGTGGGTATTTGAAAACAAACCAGTTATTATTTCGACAGGAGTCGTCGGCGGGCCGTTTGAAGCAAAAGGAAAAATCCCAGAAGACTTCGATATCCTTCATGAAGATTTATGGCTCGGACAAGATTCCTATGAAAAAGCACATAAAATTTTATTCGAAGAAGCTTGTAGCCGCGCCACTGAAAAAGCAGAACTTCGTAAAGATGATATCCAATTTGTACTCGCAGGAGATTTAATTAATCAAATTACCCCTACAAGCTTTGCTTGCCGTACACTGGGCACTCCTTATCTCGGATTATTCGGCGCTTGTTCTACTTCTATGGAAGGTTTAGCACTTGGGGCGAGTATCGTAAATGCAAAAGGCGCAAAATATTTATTAACCGGGGCATCAAGCCATAACACCGCTGTAGAAAAACAGTTCCGCTACCCTACCGAATATGGTGGACAAAAGCCACCTACCGCACAGTGGACAGTAACTGGAGCAGGAGCCGCTATTTTAAGCGATACTGGACATGGCCCTAGGGTAACATCCGCAACAATCGGAAAAGTGGTTGATATGGGATTAACAGATCCGTTTAATATGGGAGGCGCAATGGCTCCAGCCGCCGTCGATACAATTGAAGCTCACTTACGCGAACGTCAAATTGACGCCTCTTACTACGATTTAATCGTAACCGGTGACCTCGGGCATGTAGGACGTGAAATTGCTTATGACTTACTACATAAACACGGAACGAAAGTAACGAGCGAACAGTTTCAAGATTGCGGGCTACTCATTTATAGAGAAGGGCAACCTGTCATAGCTGGGGCTAGCGGACCAGGATGTTCCGCAACAGTCGTGTACGGTCATTTATTAAACCGAATGAAAAGAGGAGAGTTCAAAAAAATACTTGTCGTTGCGACAGGCGCTTTACTATCTCCACTTACATTCCAACAAGAAGAAACGATTCCGTGCATCGCTCACGCCGTTTCAATTGAATTCGGAGGTGCAACGCAATGATTTTTTTCTGGGCTTTCGTCATTGGCGGACTCATATGTGTAATCGGCCAACTTATGTTTGATGTCGGCAAGCTAACGCCCGCTCATACAATGGCAACACTCGTTGTTGCTGGAGCTATATTAGATGGATTCAATTTGTATGAACCATTAATTGACTTCGCTGGAGCTGGGGCAACCGTACCTATTACAAGCTTTGGTAATGCCCTCGTTCACGGCGCAATGGAAGAAGCCGCAAAACATGGCATCGTTGGCGTTATTACCGGCATGTTTAAAGTAACAAGCGCCGGTGTATCCGCAGCTATTATTTTCGGCTTCATCGGAGCATTGCTATTCAAACCGAAA
>NZ_JBQAGB010000020.1:0-94899 GCF_051916145.1 Bacillus cereus group sp. MYBK245-2
CAAACTCTCCAATAAAGTTAGTTTGTCTAGCATCATAAAATAAAAATTGACGTTTCACGTTGTTTGTTTCGTTCAGTTTTCAAAGAACTACTTGGTCGCTCATTTGCGACTTCCTTATGTTAACACTTTCGTTTTTTGATGTCAACTAAGTTTTTTAATTTCTTTTTGTCGTTTTCTGCGTTTCTGCATCAGCGACGGTTATTAATATATCATGCAGTACATAAAGGGTCAATACTTTTCATAAAAAAATTTCACATCCCGTTAAAACTTTAAAATCATGTTCCAAAAGCCATTATAGCTTCCCTTCATCCTACTCCACATTTCATATCTTATCACTCTATCACATTTTTAGACGAGTGAAAATTCTAAATTTTATGTTATATTATTATTATAGGAGCGTGGTGAGAATGGGCATTAAATATTCGAACAAAATCAATAAAATCCGGACCTTTGCATTAAGTTTAGTATTTATCGGTCTCTTTATTGCATACTTAGGAGTCTTTTTTCGTGAGAACATTATTATTATGACAACATTTATGATGGTTGGCTTTTTAGCTGTTATCGCTAGTACTGTCGTTTACTTTTGGATTGGTATGTTATCTACTAAAACCGTACAAATTATTTGTCCAAGCTGCGATAAACCTACAAAAATGCTCGGTCGTGTCGACGCATGTATGCATTGCAACCAACCTTTAACAATGGATCGAAATCTAGAAGGAAAAGAATTTGATGAAAAATATAATAAGAAGAGCTATAAGTCATAAGTATATACGGAGACAATGCATCCTTACAAAACTAAACATGAAAAGGTGATTTCTTAACCAAGAAATCACCTTTTGTATTTATCCTTAATTAAATCCTCCACTGAACATTTTAAATCATTCTGAACCTAATGTAATTCCCATATATAATAAAGAAAGAGGTTGACGTAAAGCCGTCAACCTCTTTCTTTATTATATATTACGCCTTATGACACTCTGGACAAACGCCATAAATTTCTAAGCGATGACTATTAATAACGAAGCCTGTCGTTTTCGCAGCTTCCTCTTCAAGCTGTTCCAAACCTCCATAAGGAAAATCAACAATCTTACCACATTTTTCACAAATCACATGATAATGTTGACTTGTAACATAATCAAATCTACTTGAAGCGTCTCCATAAGTTAATTCCTTTACAAGTCCAACCTCTTTAAATACACGCAAGTTATTATAGACAGTTGCAACACTCATATTTGGAAACTTACCTTCTAATGCTTTATAAATTTCATCCGCTGTTGGGTGCGTCATAGATTCCACAAGGTACTCTAAAATAGCATGACGCTGTGGAGTAATGCGTACACCCGTATTTTTCAGCATTTCTAGCGCTTCTTTTAATTCTTCTTTGACCACCGTCATGCACCCCGATTCTATACGGATTATTATTTTATAATTCTTATAAAGAGTGTACTCCTTTTCTTATAAATCGTCAATATTTCTACTATAAGTATGTGGTTTATTTTTGTATATAGCCTTATTCTTATGTATCTTTCCCTATTTTTTATGCATTTACAATAGAAAAAAGTGCGACATAATCGCACTTGGAATACTATCATCTGAGGAGGTATGCCCTACACTTCACTTTATGTAAGACAATAAAATATGTATAGACACTCGCCTTACTTCTATATATTTTATCTCCACAATGGATTTACTTTATATAAGAAAGAACATCTTCAACATGTCCCTTCACTTTCACTTTACGCCACTCTTTTACAAGCTCACCGTCTTTATTAATAAGGAATGTAGAGCGCTCAATTCCCATGTACTCTTTCCCAAAGTTCTTTTTCAACTTCCAAACATCATACAATTCCGCTACCTTATGATCTTCATCTACTAAAAGTACAAATGGAAGTTCATGCTTCTCAATGAACTTCAGATGTCTGTTCGCTGAATCAGGACTTACACCAAGAATAACTGTGTCCTTCTCTTGAAATAATCCATATGCATCTCGAAAATCACATGCTTCAGTTGTACACCCTGGAGTCATATCTTTCGGATAAAAATATAGAACTACATTTTTACCACGAAAATCAGCTAAGCGAACTTGTTCCCCGTTACTTCCCTCTAATGTAAATTCTGGAGCCATTTCTCCTACCGTGATCATTGTTATCACTCCTACTCTTTTCTTTTACTATAACAAATGCTTCCTTATTTTTCATTGTCTATTACAGACCTCATTACAAAAGCAAACGGTAATGTATATCCAATTAGCGCTTCTCCAATCGCAATCCACCGCCCAATTCCAATCGGAGATATGTCACCATATCCAACAGACAATAAAGTAACTGCGCTAAAATACAAACAAATTTCAACCAGTTGAAAAGAGTGAGCGTTTAAGCTTTCTCCATCCTCTTTCAAAACTGCAAAACCCATTTCCTCTAATACAACGTAACTTAATCCAAATGCAATCAATACTGTTGTATAAATCAAAAATAATGTAGCTAAATTATACAGCGAAAAAAAACGCGTTGAATCCGAATAGGAACTCCATAATAATTGGACACTCCTCAAAATAGCAATTGCTGCAATTAATAGAATAAATCCCCATAACATGTCCTCCACCTCATTTTATATGTATGAGACAGCCATTAGATTTATCCCTTAGAAACGAACAAGCTTTTATAATTAATTCCCTGCACCACGGTACCTTTTTACCCCTTGATTCCAAAGAGTAATTGCAATCGTAAAACAGATAACACCAACGAGCGGTGTTGCAAATGCATAGCTATTCCACTCTGTTTTCCTTAAAAAGTACGCTGCTGGATACACTCCGACAAACGCAAATGGTAGGACAAACGTTAAAATAAAGCGAATCACACGGTTATAAATATTAACAGGATAGCGGCCATAATTCCCTATGTTATACATTAGCGGCATAATCGAACTTTTCGCGTCCGACCAAAAACCAAGGCTTGCAAGCGTAACAAATATCCCTCCGTATACAAGTGCGCCCCCTCCTACCATCAACAAGAATAAGAAGATATCGTACCAGTAAAAAGATAATTGCAACTCCACTGCTGCGTAGCCCATTACAATCATTCCCGTAATCGCTCCAATTAAAGATTCAAGCTCCATTCTCTCTAATATAATTTGAAATAAACTATGAATCGGTCTCGTTAATATGCGATCCATTTCTCCTTTAATAATGTAACGATCATTAAAGTCCCATATGTTAAAGAAAGCTGAGAAAATGGCAAACGGCACTAAAAAGAAACCATAAATAAAGATGACTTCTTCTCTACTCCAACCTTTTAATGCTTGCGTATGTCCAAACACAACAAGAATAAAGATTAAATTAACAGCCTGTAGTGATAAATCAGAAAGTAACCCAACGATAAAATCGCCCCGATACTCCAATTTTGTTTTTATATATTGACTTGCATATTGCAAAAATAGTTTTATATATATCATCTCATCATCCCCCTTGTACAATTAGACGTTTTCTCGCCGTTCTCCACATGAGTACAATCGGAATAATAAGTACAATGGCCCAAATTACTTGGAATAATAATGCCTCATACAATTTACTTCCTTGTATACCTTCTGAGAAAATCATACTCGGAATATAACTAATAGCCTGAAACGGTAAAAACATCATTGCCTTTTGGGCCCATAACGGATAAAAACTAATTGGTAATAATAGACCTGAAAACAAATCAATAACAACACGTTTTGCATACATAATTCCGCTATTATTAAATAAGAAGAATGTGAGCATTCCCGTCATTAAATTAATTTGTGTATTAATAATAAAACTAAATATTAAAGATAAGAAGAAATATAACCACGTTTGAAAGTTCGTTGTAATTTGCAATGAAAATAATAAGGTAACGATGACCATACCCGGAATTGAAAAGAAGGCAAAGCGAAATATTCCTTCACCAAGACCTTGCATCACTTTCATCCCTAAATAGTTATATGGACGTATCAGTTCTACCGCTACACGTCCTTCTTGAATCTCCATCGCAATTTCCCTGTCTATATTATTAAAATAAAAAGCACGTGCCATCCACGCAATTGCGATATACGTAGTCATTTGCGAAATAGATAAACTTTCAATATTCTCTTTTCCGCTATAAATTGCTTGCCACAAAAAATAATATGCGCCGATATTAATTGTATAAATTAAAATCCCGCTATAGTAGTTTGTACGATACGCAAGCATCATTAAAAAGCGAATTCGAATCATTTCAATGTACTTACCCATGTTTAATACCTTCTTCATAAATGTTACGAATAATTTCCTCTGTAGACACTTCATTAATTTTTAAATCTTTAATTTGAAAGGCTTGTACCACTTTAGAAATAAGCATTGAAATAATAACTTCTTCATTCGGGATTTTGGCAATCCACGCGTTTTCCTCTTTCGCTTTCGACCAAACGACATGACTATCTGGCATAACCATTGATAAAGCCTGATAGGAAACTGGTGCGACAAACTGAAAATGTATTTCTTTCTCTGCTCCCCACTGCGTACGAAGATTATTTAAAGAACCGTCATACATAATATTGCCTTCATCCAGCATGATAACGCGCTCACATAAAGCTTCAATATCAGTAATATCATGAGTTGTTAATAAAATCGTTGTTTTATAACGTTCATTCATTTCTTTTAAAAATTCACGTATTTTCAATTTCACAAGTACATCTAACCCAATTGTTGGTTCATCTAAAAATAATAACGGCGGATTATGAATTAATGCTGCCGCTAATTCACAACGCATTCTTTGACCTAAAGATAGCTTTCGAACTGGCTTATCTAATAAAGGACCAATATCTAACGTTTCGATCACGTGCTCCATATGTTCTTTATACTGAGCGTCTGATACACCGTACACTTTTTTTAATAAACGAAACGATTCTTGTACGGCAATATCCCACCAAAGCTGTGAGCGTTGCCCGAAAACAACACCAATCGTTCTTACAAATTCTTCCCTCTGCTTATGCGGATTCATCCCGTTTACTAAAATGTCTCCTGATGTCGGAGTCAAAATCCCCGTAAGCATTTTAATTGTCGTTGATTTACCAGCACCATTCTCACCGATATATCCAACCATTTCACCTTGTTTCACAGTAAAAGATACATCATTTACTGCTGGTACTATTTTATAATTACGATTCAATAAATCGCGAAATGCACCCTTTAAACCTGGACGACTTGAATAGGCTGTAAATTCTTTACGTAACCCTTGTACCTCAATTACCGATTTCATAACCGGACCCCCTTCCTAAATGTCACAACGAATAGTTTACCCAACTGCCTTCTCTATCACAAACAATACGTCTTTTCGAAAAACATGTTAGAATAATACATAGATTTTTGTAAGGAGATGAATGGTAGTGAAATTCACAAAATCAGAAGCATTACATAAAGAAGCTTTAGAACATATCGTTGGCGGTGTTAATAGTCCTTCTCGTTCTTTTAAAGCAGTTGGTGGCGGCGCTCCTGTTGCTATGGAACGTGGAAAAGGTGCTTATTTCTGGGATGTAGACGGAAATAAATATATCGATTATTTAGCAGCATACGGTCCTATTATTACTGGACATGCTCACCCGCACATTACAAAAGCAATTACAACAGCTGCTGAAAATGGTGTACTTTACGGAACTCCAACAGCGCTAGAAGTAAAATTTGCAAAAATGTTAAAAGAAGCAATGCCTGCATTAGATAAAGTCCGCTTCGTAAACTCTGGTACTGAAGCTGTAATGACAACAATTCGTGTCGCTCGCGCTTACACAGGCCGCACAAAAATTATGAAATTCGCTGGTTGTTACCACGGTCATTCTGATTTAGTACTTGTAGCAGCTGGATCTGGTCCTTCTACACTAGGAACTCCTGACTCAGCGGGTGTACCACAAAGTATCGCTCAAGAAGTTATTACCGTTCCATTTAATAATGTAGAAACTTTAAAAGAAGCATTAGATAAATGGGGACATGAAGTAGCAGCTATTCTTGTAGAACCAATCGTTGGAAACTTCGGTATTGTAGAACCAAAACCTGGCTTCCTTGAGAAAGTGAATGAACTTGTTCACGAAGCTGGTGCACTAGTAATTTATGATGAAGTTATTACTGCTTTCCGCTTCATGTACGGTGGTGCTCAAGACTTACTTGGCGTAACACCAGACTTAACAGCGCTTGGTAAAGTTATTGGCGGCGGACTTCCAATCGGTGCTTACGGTGGTAAGAAAGAAATTATGGAACAAGTTGCCCCTCTTGGACCTGCATATCAAGCTGGTACAATGGCAGGAAATCCTGCTTCTATGGCATCTGGTATTGCTTGTCTAGAAGTTCTTCAACAAGAAGGGCTTTATGAAAAATTAGATGAACTTGGTGCAATGCTTGAAAAAGGAATTTTAGAACAGGCTGAAAAACATAATATCGATATTACATTAAACCGCCTAAAAGGCGCTTTAACTGTATACTTCACAACAAATACAATTGAAGATTACGATGCAGCACAAGATACAGACGGAGAAATGTTCGGTAAATTCTTCAAACTTATGCTGCAAGAAGGAATTAACTTAGCACCTTCTAAATACGAGGCATGGTTCTTAACGACAGAACATACAAAAGAAGATATTGAATATACAATTGAAGCTGTAGGTAGAGCATTTGCCGCTTTAGCAAACAATAAATAATCCCGTCATTAAAAGGAAAAAAGAAAGCACACCTTTCTTTTTTCCTTTTTTCTATTTCATAAATCCCTTATTAATAGTATAATTATTCATAATTATCTGTTTAATTTTATTTTATATCCTTACTATCTTTGTATACAAGGCTGCTCACGCCTCGAATAGTAAGATTATTCAAACTTTCATAAGAGGGGGGATTGACGGATGCTCAATAAAACAAACACATGGACACCGTCTTTATTTCGAGATTACAAAAATGCAGAACACGATGCGTGTGGAATCGTTTCCGTTATGGAGAAACGAAAAATTCCTACAAAAGAAAATATTGACCTTTGCATACAATCGCTCGTCAAAATGAATCATAGAGCTGGTTTCATTAATGGCGAAGGTGATGGAATCGGTATTCACATTGATGTACCAAAAGCACTTTGGAATGAAAAATTAAAAAGTAGCGGATATAATCCAACGATCGTGGATCATCCCCACTTTATCGTTGGACATTTTTTTCTAAACAAAAACGAAAATATAGTTAATTTAAAAAATCATATTCGTACACAACTAAACAACGAAAACTTTGCAATTCTTTTCGAAAGTGATGATGTAATAAACTCCGATGCACTCGGTCCACTTGGTAAACAAGAAGAACCTTTATTTTGGCAAGTTGCTCTTATCGCAGAAAATGAAGTTACAAATATTGAGCAAACATTATTTACAGTAACGATAAAAATAGAAGAAAATGAAGCGATTCATGTTGCTTCCTTAAGTCGTGATCACGTTGTATATAAAGTTCTCGGTGCTGGTGATACACTTGTTGCCTATTACAATGATTTACAACACCCACTTATTGCTTCAACTATGACACTAGGACACAATCGCTATTCTACTAATACATTATCTAACTTCTTTCGTGTACAACCATTTAGTATCCTCGGACATAATGGTGAAATTAACACAATTGCAAAATTACGCGATCAAGCTGAAATGATTCACGTTCCACTTACTGCTGGGGGCAGTGACTCCCAAGATTTAAACCGCACCTTAGAAACTCTACTTGTTCAATACAACTACAGTTTATTTGAAGCAATGGATATACTATTCCCGCCAATTATTAATGAAATTAAACTTTATGAACCACATTTACAAGATTTATATACGTATATACGTGAAGCATGGGGCCATTTTGCACAAGGTCCAGCTGGCATTATTTCACGTTATAAAGATGAAGCTGTTTTCAGCGTGGATTCCCTTGGGCTACGACCAGTATGGAAAGTAGAGACAGAAAGCTCTTATATTTTCTCTTCTGAACCTGGAGTTGTATCACCAACTGAATATGTAGCAGAACCAAAACCACTCGCTCCAGGGGAAAAAGTCGGACTAAAGTGGAATGAACAAGATGAGCTTGTTCTTTATGAATATGACAAATACCAAGCTCAAGTATATGACCGTTTTAAAAAACGAGTGAATACTAAAGATTATCATTTAAACTTATCTACTCCTGAAACGAAAGAAATCCAAGGATTATGTGATTCTATGCAAGTTGAAACAAAACAATACGTTGCTTTCGGATGGGATCGTGAACATATTCAGCTTCTTGAACAGATGGCAACAAAAGGCGTTGAGCCAATTCGCTCACTTGGGCATGACTCACCACTCGCTGCACTCGATACTGATAGACGAAATATCGCTGACTTCATTAAGGAAAGTGTAGCTGTCGTTACAAATCCAGCAATCGATCGCGATCGAGAAGTTGAACACTTCTCCACACGAACGATACTTGGCAAACGTCCAAGTTTATTGGCTGGTGCTAAACAGCCATTTGTAGTTGAGATGCTTTCCCCAATCATTTTAGAAGGAAGTGTAGCACAATCTATTGTAGAAGAATTACACACAATTACGTACGAGCAACTTATACAACTATTCAATACTCATAGCTCTATCGCTACAATCTCTGCTACATTCAGTCAGGCAGAAACTTTACAATGTGCCTTAAGTCGAATTAGTTCTGAAGCGATAACAGCCGTGAACGATGGAGCTTCCCTATTATTAATAGACGATGCTGATGCTCACCTAAATGGACGATTATGGATTGATCCGCATTTAGTTACCGCGAAAGTACATCAAGTATTAAACCAAAATAAATTACGCCGAAACTGCTCTCTCGTTATACGTTCTGGTGCCCTTCGCTCCTTACACGATATCGTCACACTGTATGGATTAGGAGCAGATAGTATCAATCCATATTTACTATTTGCAACCGTAAATGATGGGACAAAAACACCAATTACGAATTTATATCATGCACTTAATAAAGGACTGGAAAAAGTCATTTCAACAATTGGAATTCATGAATTGCGTGGTTACGGTCGCCTCTATTCTTCTATCGGGTTACATGAAGAAATCGCAAATATATTGCAAATTACAAATTTCTTAGGTTCAAATGATTTAGCTTTTTCTCTTGAATCACTTGCTGAAGATGCACAAATGCGAGCTAACGATTATAACAATCCTAAAGTTAGAATGCGAAAATCTTTTCATATATTCCCGCGAATTTGGAAAGCAATCGGCGATGTTGCAAAGGGAAACTCTTATGATGATTACCGTGAAAAATTAAGTGAATTAGAAGAAAATAACCCAATCGCAATTAGACATCTTGTTCAAACGAAAGAAACAAAACATGTCGTTCCGGCTGAAGAAGTGTCCATCAGTATTCAAAATCATGATTTACCATTTATTATTAGTTCCATGTCATTCGGTTCTCAAAATGAAATTGCCTTTCGTGCATATGCAGAAGCAGCCGATCAGCTAAATATGATTAGTTTGAACGGTGAAGGCGGCGAAATTAAAGATATGATTGGAAAATATCCACATACACGTGGACAACAAATCGCGTCCGGACGATTTGGCGTAAACGCCGAACTACTCAATTCATCAAACTTAATTGAAATAAAAATTGGGCAAGGTGCCAAGCCTGGTGAAGGCGGACATTTGCCAGGTTCAAAAGTAACAGCCAAAATCGCCGAAGCGCGTAATGCTACAATTGGCTCTGATTTAATTTCACCTTCTAACAACCATGATATTTATTCCATTGAAGATTTAGCTCAAATGATTACAGAAATTAAAACGGCTAATCAGCTTGCGAAAGTAGCTGTAAAAGTCCCTGTCGTCCCTAACATTGGAACAATTGCTGTTGGTATCGCAAAAGCTGGTGCTGATTTTATTAACATTAGCGGATTTGATGGTGGTACAGGAGCTGCACGTATTCACGCATTGCAACATGTAGGGCTTCCTGTAGAAATTGGTGTGAAAGCCGCTCACAATGCTTTATTAGAAGCAAATATGAGACATAAAGTAGAAATTTGGGCTGATGGTGGTATTCGAAGTGTGAATGATGCCTTGAAAATTATGCTCCTTGGAGCAAACCGCATTGGATTTGGTACATTATCCATGATTGCAATCGGCTGTACAACTTGCCGCGGATGTCATCTAGATACTTGTCACGTTGGAATTGCAACACAGATTGAATCTGAAGCTCAAGCGAAAGAACACGGATTACGCCGCTTCGTCCCGCGTGAATTAGAAAGCGCCGTGGCTGGATTATTACATTTATTCACTACTTTTGGCGAAGAACTAAAACGATTAACAGGAAATCTCGGCTATACAAATTTACAAGAAATTGTCGGGCGTTCCGATTTATTAAAACAAGTTCGAGGCAAAAATTTATTAAACTTATGTAATTTACTACAAACGATAGAACATCCATCTAGTACAAAAACAGAACACGTACTAGAAAAACAATTTGAAACAATTCATTCCCCCCATTCAAAAGAATTAGTGGGCGTTGGCGTAGAACAACGCGTTATGGGTGGTCTAGAATCTTGTTATCGCGTTCGTAGTAAATTATATGAAGACACGAAGCTTGAACCACTTACATTAAAGTATACGAATGGCTCGATTCCTGGAAATGGATTAGGTGCTTACAATAGTGAGAACTTATTTATACACGTAAATGGCGGCGCACAAGATGGTATTGGTAAAACCTCCTTTGGTGGTGGTATTTATATAACGAAAGCAAAAGGAAAAGATGGTCTATATTATAACGGTTCTGTCGGAAAAGGTTTTGGATACGGTGCACAAAAAGGGGCGCTATACGTTCAAGGTAACGCTGATGCTCGCGCTGGCATTCGCCTCTCTGGAGCAGACATGATAATTGGCGGACGCATGATAAAGCCACTCCGTGAAAAAGAGCAAGGGAATATAGGAGCATACTCTAATATTAAAGGTTTCGCTTTTGAATATATGACAAATGGGCGCGCTCTTGTTTTAGGGGATCCTGGTCCATGGATTTGCGCTGGTATGACTGGCGGTGTTGTTTATTTACGCCATGATTCAAGCTTAGGTTTAACAGAACAGGCCTTAAAAAGAAGAATCGCAAAAGGAGCAAATGTTACATTACAACCACTTAGTAAAAATGGTGTGCAAGATGTGACCGAGTTATTACTAGATTATATCCGTGTATTAAATGAACATGAGCAATACGAGGAAGTTGCTTTATTGACACCGTTACTCGATGATATGCCGCAACAGTTTTTTGAAATCATCCCGAAAAAAGAGCAGGCTGATCCATCTATCTCAACAGAGTGATATGCCTATTTTTCATCTTCAAGAAAAAAATTGACGAAGTACACTTCTCATAGTAATCTATAGTAACAATTTGAAACCTGCTGAAATTCAGCAGGTTTTTTTACTAAAAATTGATGTTTAAAAAGAATTAGGAAAAAGTATAAAATGAATCTTAATTTCTTATTAACGTCACTAAAATATCACTTGCTAACATATTGTAATGAATGTATAGTATCATGTTGTACATTCATTATGACAAGAGAAAGGATCTTATTAAGGGTATGAAACTTGGTGCTCGCATTTTAAAAACGGGTATTGCCATCACATTAGCTTTATTTGCTTGTATTTTACTTAACTTACCGAGTCCAGTATTTGCGGGAATCTCAGCTATCTTCGCTGTTCAACCGTCTGTATACCGTTCGTATTTAACTGCACTTGAACAAATTCAAGCAAACGTCATTGGTGCGGTATTCGCTATCGCATTCGCTACTGCTTTTGGACATAATCCTTTTATTATTGGATTAACATGTATATTAGTAATTGCTCTTACATTGCAATTACGATTAGAAAACACAATATCAATTGCTTTAGTAACAGTTATCGCTATTATGGAGTATCAAGGTGAAGATTTCTTTAGTTTTGCCTTACTTCGATTTGCGACGATTATGGTTGGAATTATTGCGGCTTCACTTGTAAATTTAGTGTTTATGCCGCCAAAATACGAAACAAAGTTATATCATCGCATCGTTGATAATACAGAAGAAATTGTAAAATGGATTCGAATGAATAGCAGGCAAGCTTCTGATTTTACAACATTAAAAACTGATATTGATCGTATGAAAGAAAAAATGATCAAACTAAACCATTACTATTTGCTGTATAAAGAAGAAAGAAGCTATACGAAAAAAGTAAAGTTCGCAAAAATTCGTAAGCTTGTTTTATTCAGACAAATGTTAGCGACGACAAGTCGTGCTTTAAGTACATTAAAATCATTACATCGTACTGAAAACGAACTGCGCTATATGCCAGAAGAATTCCAGGAATCTATTCAGAATGAACTTGATTCATTAACACATTATCATGAACAAGTTTTATTAAAATTTATTGGTAAAGCAAAAAAACAACAATCTGTTGAAATGCTTGATGAAGTTGAAACAGGTAAACAGGAATTAATTGATATCTTTATGGAATATCAAAACAAGGATGATGAGGAAGCATATAAAACATGGCTACATCTCTTCCCTCTTATTTCTGCTATTATTAACTATAGTGAAGAAGTAGAGCATTTAGATTTACTTGTGGATAGCTTCTACACATACCATAAACCAGAAGCAGAACTCAAAATCGACGATAAAAAAGAAGACGAATAAAAAACAGCTCCTTTTACGCTAAAGGAGCTGTTTCTGTTATATGTTGAAGTTGATATAAATTGTAATAAAAACCTCTTTTTTTCATTAATTCTTCATGAGAACCTGTTTCTTTAATTTCACCATCTTCAATGTAAATAATCGTATCCACATGCGTAATCGTCGCCAATCGATGCGCAATTATGATCGTCGTTCGATCAGCAGCTAACGTTTGAAGCGCCTCTTGAATATATCGTTCATTTTCTAAATCCAAAGCGGAAGTCGCCTCATCTAATATAAGTAACGATGGATTCTTTAAAAACACGCGTGCAATCGCTACACGTTGCCTTTGCCCACCAGATAACTTCACACCGCGTTCCCCGACGACAGTATCATAACCATCAGGTAACTCAATAATAAAATCATGAATTTGCGCAGCTTTGGCAGCTGCAATTACTTCTTCCTCTGTAGCTTTCGGATTCCCATATAAAATATTTGCCCCGATTGTATCGCTAAATAACAAATTATCTTGCAGTACAATTCCAATATGACTACGTAAATTTCTCATATCATACTTTCTAACATCTATCCCATCTACATAAACTGCGCCTGAAGAGACATCATAGAAACGCGGGATTAAACTAGCAAGAGATGACTTCCCTCCCCCACTCGCTCCTACAAGTGCTACCTTCTCTCCTGGCAACATAGTTAACGAAAGGTTATGTAATACCTCTTTTTCATCCGAATTGTAACGAAAAGATACATTATCAAATATCACTTCACCATTTAATTTTTTCGTTTGTATCGCACTTGGGACATTCACAATATCATATTTTTCATCCAACAGTTCAAACACTCGATCCATCGATGCGAAAGACTGTGTTAATGTCGTAGAGGAATTAACAAGGCGGCGAAGTGGACTATACAAACTATCCATATATCCAACAAAGGCAACCATAGTTCCTAATGTTAACTGCCCCTGAATCACTTCATACGCTGCAAAACCGATCACGAGTAGCGGCCCTAAGTCTGTTAACGTATTTACTGCCGAAAATGTTCTCGCCGTCCAACTCGTATGCGTTAACGCTTTCGTCAAAAATTCATTATTTCTTTTTTCAAATTGCTTCCCTTCATACTCTTCTAATGCAAAGCTACGTGTCACTTGCATCCCTTGAATACGTTCATGTAAATACCCTTGCATCGTTGCTAACGCTTGTGAACGCTCTTTCGTCAATTTTCGAAGACGCCCGAAAAAATATTTCACTGCCACTACATAAATAGGTAAAATTAATAGCGCAACAAATGTCAATTTTATATTCATAGAAAACATAACAATAATAGCAATAGCAATTGTTGCCGTATCTAACCAAACATTCATCAAACCAGTAATTACAAAATCCTTCGTTTGTTCTACATCATGAATGACACGTGAAATAATCTCCCCTGTTTTTGTATTCGAATAATAACGTAAACTCAACTTTTGTAAATGGCCAAAAATATGTTTTCGCAAATCATATAGTATTGTATTTGCGATACGCTGCGCAAAATATTGACGATAATATTCAATCGGCGGTCTTAACACTGCAAAAATAAAAAAAGCAATCCCAATCGCTGTTACTAGTTGGGACGTCTTATCTTGAAATGACCCTCCGCCCTGAATAACATCATCAATAATATACTTTAATAACCACGGCATAATGAGCGGGATGCCGAATTTAACTAGACCAATCATAATCGTAATAGCAATAAGCCATCGATATGGTTTAACAAATTGCAAATATCTTTTTATACCTTGCACATAATCCCCCCTCTAATAGGACAAACCTGCGGGGAAATCCCCTGCAGGTTTGTTTTAATTTCTGTACATTAAATATCTCTCATACCACATATCTACAAAGTCTGGTGCGAATGGCCCTTTTCTTTGATGAATCCATTGTGTTAGTTGTGCTACATTTCGTTTTAAAATCGTATCAATTACAGGTGGATATTGCATAATTTGACTATGTTTTTCATATTCATCTTCATCTAAAAGTGTATATGTCATATCTGGATACACTTTAATATCTAAATCATAATCAATATACTTTAACGCTTCAGAATCATATGCAAAAGGTGAGCTTAAATTACAATAATAATATACGCCCTCTTCCCTTAACATTCCAATCACATTAAACCAGTAGTTTGCATGAAAATAACAAATTGCTGGTTCACGAGTAATCCATGTTCGGCCATCTGATTCTGTCACTACTGTACGATCATTTGCTCCGATCACAAGACTTTGTGTCCCTTTTAAAATCGTTGTCTCTTCCCACATTCTATGAATGGAGCCATTATGTTTATAACTATGTATTTGTACTTTTTCTCCTTCTTTGGGAAATCCCATATATGCTCCCTTCCTTCAACTGCAAATGCCCTTTGAACTGCATTCACTTTTTTTCTATTATAACTTTTTTGTCGAAATTTTAAAACTAAAGCAATAAGACTCTATGTTTCACACTGAATACCATATCCATAGTCTTTCTTAGGGAGCGGGGCCAAACGAGGAACGGAGAATAAAGTGAAACTTTAATCAGTGGGGGTCTTACTGCCCATTAAAGTGGGACAAAAAAAGTCCTTCCTCATTTCCATGTACAGAAGGACCTTTCACCTAAAGGCAACAATATATCTTATCCTAAATTTGAAATCATTTTTTCAGTTTCAAAAGATTGAATCACACTATTTGTTTGCTCTTCAAATTTCTCATGTAATAACTTAAGTGCTAATTCTGTTCTATATATTTCTTGGCGAATAAAATGTAATTCCTTTTTATCGCACGTATCCTTTTCGCTCATTTCAATTTGCTGATACTTCTCTAGGTGAGCTTGTAACTTCAACAACTCATCCATCGTTTCCAATTGCTCTCCTACCAACTTATCAAAATCGTTCATTACTTACCCCCTTTTGGATTTATTTATCAGTTATTATTTCCTCATTACATATTTCTAATCTTTAACTTCCTTCTCCTTTGACTACATTTGTTGACTTATTAGAAGTTATGTCGTTCGTTTTATTTTCATTACCATGACCAAAGCACAAAGAAAACACTTCTCCCGAATTAGAGAAGTGTTTTTCTTTCATTACTGATTTGAACTAGAAGATTGTGATTGTTTTGCAGCTGATTGTGCATTTTGTTTTTTCACAGCATGCACGTCTGTTTCAGTTGCAAATTCAGTACCATAACTAGCGTTTGCACTTTGTGCACCAGAAGCTTGTGCTTTCTTTGCTTCTGATTGTGCGTTTGCTTGTTTTACCGCTTGCACATCTGTTTCAGTTGAAAACTCTGTACCATAACTAGCATTTGTACTTTGAATGCTAGCACCAGAAGTTGCCTTGTTATAACCTTGTTGTTTTTTACTCATCTTTCTCACCTCCACAACCAATAATGTAACCAATTCACTTAGAAGCTATCCGTGATTTTCTTTTTTTAATCTCCGTATATATCTCTTGTCACTCATTCAAACTATAGAAAATGGAGGTGGAAATATGTATATAGGACGCGATATGACTGAACTAACGATGATTTCAAAAAATGAGTGGAAAGAAGATGAATTAGCTTATTTTCATCATTCATTACAACAGATTCTGCCGTATTTAAATACAGAAGGTCAAAGTATCTACAAAGAAATTGTAATAGAAATTGAATCAAGAGGTGGCTTACAAGAGGGTGATGCTAGTTGGACTCATGGGACAAAAATTTCTTACGATTAAAAAAGTGTTCCCAATCTAGGGAACACTTTTTTGTTTATCCCGCTTTAATGGACAGTAAGACCCCCACCTCAAAATGCAGCGAAAGCAAAGAAGTTAGGTGGGGGGGCGGGCTGCCCATTAAAGTCCGATTGGTGACGGCTAATAATCAGTGGGGGATGAAGAAAACCCCCACTGATTAAAGTTTCACTTTATTGCATTGTAATTTTCTCAACACAACTCTCATAAATCGTACGATGCGATTTAGAGAAAGGTAATTGCTCAAATGCTTCTTTCGATACAATTTTCAATGTATCTGTTTCAACAATGTCGCCAGTTACTTTTCCGTAAAATACGAATATATCCCAAGTGCGATGTGTAAAAGTATGTTGTACATTCATTGCGTATTCTTCAATAGAAATCGAAAGCTCAAATTTTTCTTTCATATAATCTATAAGCTGTTCCTTCTGATTACGAATCCCTTCGCCAAGTTCAATATTCGGAAACTCCCACATATTGGCTAATAAACCGGTACTTGGACGTTTATTAATGACGTAACGACCATCTTCTGTTTGAAGTACTCCTGCAACAATCGGTACCATCGTAGGGGCTTTCGCTTTACTTTTTACTGGTAATTCCTTTTGAACACCTTCAGCATATCCCCTGCAATGCTCACGTACAGGACAAAGTAAGCATGCTGGATTTTTAGGAATACAAATCAGTGCTCCTAATTCCATCAAACCTTGATTAAAATAAGATGGATTTTCAGCCGAAATAATTTCACGCACAATCTCTTCAAACACTTTTCTCGTTTTCGGTTTTGCAATGTCATCCCATACTGATAAAATGCGAGATAATACACGCATAACATTTCCGTCAACTGCCGGCTCTGGTATACCATATGCGATACTTAAAATAGCACCTTTTGTATAGGGACCGACTCCCTTTAATTTCTCAATCTTCTTTACATCACTTGGCACAATCCCGCCATATACTTCTTTTACTTCTTTTACGGCTGCATGTAAATTTCGCGCTCTAGAATAATACCCTAAACCTTCCCATGCTTTTAACACTTCTTCATCATCAGCATTTGCCAAAGCTTCTAGAGTAGGAAACTTCCCCATGAAATTTGCGTAATATGGTTTTACAGCTTCTACCCTAGTTTGCTGCAACATAATTTCCGAAACCCAAACACGGTATGGATCTTTATTTTTACGCCACGGTAAGTCGCGTTGCTCTTTTTCAAACCAACCAATTAAATCATTTTGAAACTGCTCTATGTTAAAATTATTTAATATTTCAAGTGTCAAACTTGGTCCCCCTCATTTTTTTGCATATAAGTACTATTATAAAGATTTTAGGAAAAAATTTAAGTAAGATGACATAGGAAATAGAAGGCAAAGGACTTGAGGTATCGAATAAAAAGAGTTACATTAATAAAAAACGGAGGTGGATTTCTATGGACACAGCCACTCACCTTGTTATGGGCGTTACTCTAGGCAGTTTGGCCACGTTAGATCCAGCCATAGCACAAAGTGATATTGGGCCACAAGCAGTTATGCTTGCTACAATTGCCGGCTCCAATATTCCTGACATCGATACAGTTTTAAAATTGCGTAATAACGCTAAATATATAAGAAATCATCGTGGGATTACTCATTCCATTCCTGCAGTGATTCTTTGGTCTTTCCTTATAAGTGGCATCTCTTTCGCCTTCTTTTCAGACGCTCCATATTTGCATCTACTACTTTGGTCCTTTATTGCCGTCTTTCTTCATGTCTTTGTAGATATTTTTAATGCCTACGGTACACAAGCATTACGGCCCTTCACAAAAAAATGGATAGCGCTCGGCATCATTAATACATTTGATACCGTCATTTTCTTTATCCATATACTCGCAATTGCTTGTATGCTCGTAGGTTCCCATAAAGGATATACTGCCTTAGCTGCGTATATATTAATGATTGTTTACTACATCGGACGGATTATGATGCATAGAAATATAAGAAGCGTTGTACAAAAACGTTTCAAAAATGTTGAGAAGATAATCATTTCTCCTTCTTATCGATTTTATCATTATCATTTAGCAGTCGTTACAACCGATTATTACTACGTTGCTAGATGGCATCGCGGTAACATCATGATTTATGATAAGTTCGATCGGGTACCGTTCCCAGATAATGCTATTATGCACGCAGCTAAACAAGATGAAAACATCTCAGCATTTTTATCTTTCTCCCCTGTATATCGCTGGGACATTTTCGATTATGATCATTATTATGAAGTTCGATTCATTGATTTGCGATATCGCAGTAAAGACTATTATCCATTCGTTGCGATCGTTCAACTCGATCATAATTTAAATATTATTAGTTCCTATACAGGATGGATTTTTAGTGAAGAAAAACTTCGAAAAAAACTTGAGTTACTTCCACATTAAAAAAAGCGACTTCAGTCGCTTTTTTTAATGTTTCAAATGATCTTCTTGATTGATTAGATGGCTATATTTCGGATTATTTGTACGCATTTCATGAAGGCGTCCTCCATGATTATTAATCCATGATCGCACCACTTGTTCGGTCATTTCTTCTCCTTGATAACGACCTGATTTCGCATAAGTCGTTTGAAAATCTTCCCATAGTAATTCAACCCACGCACGAGCTTGCGCGTAAGAAAGCTTGTCATTTTTGTCTAATAGTTCTTTCGTTAATGCTTCATAAATATCATTCATGTTCTAGTCTCCTTTACCTAATTATCCCTTCATTTCTAAAGGATAGTTTCTTCTATTTTGCACATTCTATAATTGATACTTCTTCAAGAGGTATCAACTGATGATGAGGAGGGCGTTCGCAATGGGTAAACAAGCCGAATTTTGGTCTGAGTCAAAAAACAACAGCAAAATCGACGGTCAACCGAAAGCGAAATCACGCTTCGCTTCGAAACGACCTAACGGCACAATTAACACGCACCCACAAGAACGTATGCGTGCTGCAAATCAGCAGGAAGAGTAGTAACAAAGTAACTTAACTTCCTACACGAGGTGATAAAGATGAGCTACCGTGATCGCTTAGATAGTCGTTCTGAATTATTTAACCATACGTGGACTCGTCCGAAACATGCAAAAGCGCAAGTTAACGGACAGACGCAACAAACCCAGTCTCTCATTATATTGGCGAATGAATGTAAAAAACGCCAATTTTAGAATCTCCTATCTCCTGTAACGCCTACCAAAGATGAAAACCAGAGAGATATTCGCTCTCTGGTTTTTATTTTTCTTGCAATAAAGAAATCGGTATTCCAATCTCTTCATTATCATTTTGCTTATGTCCCCAAGCAAATACCCCATTGAAATACGTAATTTCAAATAATATACCAGGTTCTTCTACTAATTCATATGTCTCACCGATATGGAATTTGTTTATGTCAGTCATATAAGCGCGAGCCATTGCTATCTTTCGCATTAATACATCGAACTCATTTACAATTCCAAGTTGCTCAGCTTTTATCGCTTGCTCTTTCAAAACCCCAATTTCTTCCCTTAGCTCATATGGTGTCATTTCACTGTAGCGTTTTGGCATATTCATTTTGTTCCCTCATCCCTCTTCGCGTTTCATTTGTAAAAATATCTCTATCTCATCAATAGAGAATCCTTTACGATATAACGCTTGTTTCATCTTATTTTCAAATGTCCATCCATCATACTTCTTATATTTCTCATAATATTTATTCCCATGATAGTGTAACGCTTCTTGTTGCTTTTCGTCATCTTTTTCGTCTTTCAATTCTTCCAAACAAATTTGAATCACATCTCTAGAATATCCTTTACGAACAAGCATTTCGTCTAACTTTAGCTTCATTTGTAAAAAGGAATGCTTTTGATAAGATTTCTTTTTCTTTTCTATAAGAATTAAAGCATTCTCAATTTGCTTTTCCTTCGGATATTCTTGTAAACTATGCGTAATAATTAGATCCTGAACACCTTTATTTAACAACTCTCTTTTAATAACCGTTGGACCTTTTCGATTCACATTACTTTGTGTTCTCGTATATAAAATAGCATACTCTTTATCATTAATATATCGGTCATGTAATAATTTCGAAACGACTTCAGAGATGATGGCTTGTCCCACTTCTTTTTTTCGTAAAAAATCTTCTATTTCTAGTTTCGTTCTCATTTGATAGGATAAATAGGAAATTGCTTGTAAATATGCTTTTTGTACCTCTTCATTGTACAAAATATTTCCTAACGCTATTTCATCAATTTCTAAGCCCTTTTGTAATCCGTGTTTTATTAAGATTACTTCATTCACACTAAATCCGTATTCTTCACCTTTACCTTTATCGATATAAATATTAAACCGTTCTTTCGATCGTTTTTGCACTTCTATTTTTGTAATGACAGCCATACTCTCACCTCTCTATTATTTTAACATAGTCAAGGAACGTTTTTGCTTTTCAAGAATATATATAATGAGGAGGAAATAATTGTGAAAATCGCAATTTCTGGTGGTACCGGCTTTATCGGTAAATACCTTTCTACTTTTTTTATTCAAAAAGGATATACTGTTTACATTCTCTCGCGAAAAAAAACTGCTGAAACTTCCGATCCTAACCTTCAGTATGTACAATGGACACCAGATTTACGAACCTTCCCCCTCTCTTCTATTGATGTAGTTATTAATCTAGCTGGAGAGTCTATTAATAGTAGATGGACAAAGAAACAAAAGAAAGTCATTTTAAACAGTAGAATTCAAACAACAAAAGGACTCATTAAACAATTGCAGGCACTCCCTACAAAACCACACACATTTATTAACGCAAGCGCAATTGGATACTACGGAACGTCTGAAACTGAGTCTTTTACAGAACAGCATGCGACTCCTGGAAATGACTTTTTAGCAAATACAGTATATTCATGGGAACAAGAAGCATCTAAAGCACGTTCTCTCGGAATACGAACAATCTACGCAAGATTCGGAGTCGTATTAGGGCCAGACGGAGGAGCTCTTCCAAAGATGCTACTTCCCTATCAATTTTATATCGGAGGTACAGTCGGGTCTGGAAACCAATGGTTATCATGGATTCATATAGATGATGTCGCTTGCATGATTGATTTCATCATACACAAAGAAGAAATTGATGGACCTCTTAACATTACAGCTCCCGAGCCTATAAGAATGAAGGAATTTGGAGAAATCATTGCAACTATAATAAAAAAACCTCATTGGTTACCTGTCCCTTCATTTATGCTTCACGCTTTACTTGGTGAAATGAGCATACTTGTACTAGAAGGGCAACATGTATTGCCTAGTAAAGCAATTGAGCATGGATATCAATACGCATTTCCGTCAATAGACCATGCATTACAAAATATACTTTCGCATACAATGTAGTACTTCTAAAACACAGTTTTACAGGAGGCCCTTTCAAAACTTTCATTTTCTAGCATCCGGAGCATTATTACACAAATAATCTTTCAGTTACTTTCCTTTACATTCCATTAACATTATAAAGTAACAGAAATGAGGTACCTATGAAAATATTGCTCAAACAAGCCATTGTCTATCCTATTACATCCCAAAAATTTCAAGGGGATGTACTCGTTACAGGAGAAAAAATTGCTGAGGTCAAGCCTTCCATTCAACCTACTCAAGATATGACAGTTATAGACGCACGTGCTCTTCATCTCTTACCTGGATTTATTGATGTCCATACCCATCTTGGTCTCTATGATGAAGGTACTGGTTGGGCTGGCAATGACGCAAATGAAACATCTGAAGTTTCAACACCACATATCCGTTCTTTGGACGGAATTCACCCTTTTGATATTGCATTTCAAGATGCGGTACAAAATGGAATCACAACTGTTCACGTTATGCCAGGAAGTCAAAACATTATCGGTGGTACGACTTGTGTAATAAAAACAGCTGGAACTTGTATTGATCATATGATTATTCAAGAGCCTGCTGGCTTAAAGATTGCCTTTGGAGAAAATCCTAAAAAGGTCCATAGTAATGGCACAAAAGAGTCCATTACGCGTATGGGAATTATGGGATTACTTCGGGAATCATTCTATGAAGCACAGCACTACGGGCATGAAGCTGATTTTCGAATGCTTCCTATCTTAAAAGCATTACGCCGTGAAATACCCGTACGTATCCACGCTCACCGAGCAGATGATATTAGTTCTGCTCTACGCTTTGCAACAGAGTTCAATCTTGATTTACGTATTGAACATTGTACAGAAGGACACTTTATTGTTGAAGAGCTTTCAAAACACAATTTGAAGGTTTCAGTTGGCCCCACGCTTACACGCCGTTCTAAAATCGAACTAAAAAATAAAACATGGGATACTTACCATATATTATCAAAAAATGGAGTGGAAGTTTCCATCACAACAGATCACCCCTATACACCCATTCAATATTTAAATGTTTGTGCTGCTGTCGCAGTAAGGGAAGGATTAGACGAAAAAACTGCACTAGAAGGAATCACTATATTTCCAGCGCGAAATTTACGTTTAGAGGATAGAATTGGAAGCATTGAGACTGGAAAAGACGCCGATCTTGTGCTCTGGACCCATCATCCTTTCCATTATTTAGCCAAGCCTGTACTAACTATGATTGATGGAAAAATAATTTACAAAAAAAATAAAAAAAACTAGTTTATTTTTTTGACTAGATAAAGTATTATACGATTATAAACTGAATGAAACCATAATCAATTTGTGTCGTGATTATCATTTTCAAATTGATGAATGGGGAAGGCAAATGGTGCGCCACCAGCGTTAGAAACTGGTTCTAGTGGGTTCGATTCCCACCCCGAAATTTTTTAAAGATTGATATAAAAATTTCGAGGGTGGGGTGTTTTTTCGTCATGCTACCCTCGTGTGAGGAGGAGTTAGTATGTTGAAAAAACGCGACTTACACGACAGCCACGTTCTATACGAGTTAATGGTGGATCCAGCTGTCTTCCCTTTTGTGCGTCAAAAGGCTTATTCTTATGAGGAATATTTATTTTTAACGAAACAAACGATTGAAGCTGAAGAGCGTGGGGAATTAATTTCACGCACAATTTTAGACGAATGGGGTAACCCTATCGGAACAATTACTTTATTTGATGTGCAAGAAAAAGCCGGCTTCCTTGGAACATGGCTTGGCAAACCTTATCACGGAAAAGGCTACAATAAATTGGCAAAAGATTCATTTTTTAGCGAACTTTTCTACGAGTTAGATATTGAAACGATCTTTATGCGTATTCGCAAAATAAATATTCGTTCTATTAAAGCTGCAGAAAAATTACAATATGTAAATCTAGCAAACGAAACAAGAAAATCCGTTTATGATGAAATTAACGCGAATGAAGAAGTATATAACTTATATGAAATTCCAAAAGATCAATATACACTTGCTACAATGCGAGATACAACGTTCCAAGATTCTCATCACTTAAAAGAAGCGTAATCTAAATTTTCAGAAATAATAATTAACCATTAACATTTTGATATATACGTATATCACCCCATGTCTCTGGAAACGATATATAGTAAATTTAGGACACGAGGTGATTTGTAATGGATAAAAAGAAACGTGACAAAGCAAAAAACGCATTATCTAGTACACAAGAAGTTCTCTACCAACGAGAATTTCGTAAAGCAGATCGCGCAGCGGGTTATCGCTCAAAAAGTATTTAAAGTGAGAATGAATAATTAGAAGTTCTCCCCCCTAATTATTCATTCTCATTACATATTTTTTCTACGTGATAGAGTAGAAAAAAGGTTCCTTATAAATAAGGAACCTTTTTTCTGTGGATAACGTTATCCACATAATTTATAGAATTGTGAATAAATTACAAAAACCCTTCACAAGTTTGTATGTTGTAACGCACATCAAATGTTAGAATTGTGGATATTTTTCTAAAAATTGTGGATAATGTGGATATAGTTGTTAATATTCCGACTTTACTGTTTAATGAAAGCGCACTCTTCATGTGGATAAGTCTTTATCTTGGAAAACAATAAAAAACCCTCTTTAAACATACAAAAGAGGGTTTCATATTAAGTAAATGATTGTGCAAGAGCAGGTGATTTAATAGGTATATGATTCGGTTCTACATGATTTTCTGCCAAAATTGTATCCACAATATGATCAGCTGGCTCTGGGCGATAAATGCTTTTCATCGCTTCTTTCATTTGAAGAAGCTTCATATCATCTTGTAATAACGCCTCTGTTTTTGCAAAAACCTCACTATCATCACGAATGACAACTGCAGCCCCTTTTCTTTCAAAGTACATCGCATTTTCATTTTCTTGTCCTGGAACAGGCTTATATAAAATGACAGGTACTTGCAATGCTGCCGCTTCACTTAACGTAATACCGCCTGGCTTTGTAATCATACAAGAAGTAACACGGAATAGTTCATCAATATTTTCTACATAACCAAACACTTTTAATGCATCAGGATTTTTTTCCTGTAACCCTAATAAATCCTGTTTTAACGCTTCATTTTTCCCACAAACGACAACTACTTGTAAATCAGGTACTGACATAAATGATTGGCATAGTTCTTTTACACTTCCTAATACTCCATGAGCACCTGCTACAATTAGTAAAATCTTTTTATTCTTACATAACTGATATTTATTATATATAATATCTGAATTGATCTTTAACTCAAAACTACTACGAATCGGAATTCCAGTTTCAACAATTTGCTCCGCAGGCACACCAATATCAACCATAACTTTTTTTACGTGATCAGTTGCTACAAAATAACGATCTACTTCCCGATGAATCCATATTTTGTGCACACAAAAATCCGTTAATACGTTATACACAGGAATTGAAATACCTGTTTGCTTTTTTAATTCTGGTACAGCTATAATCGGAAAGGTATTAATAACAATATCCGGTTTCTCCGCTTGTAAAAGTAATTTCAAACGTTTTCTTCCAAAATTAGCATACCAAGATGCTATTTTTTTATCATAAATTTTTTCTACGCCATAATAAAACAAGCGGTACAATTCTTTTCCTATTGTATAACTTTTTAAATATAAATATTTTGTAATATCGGTTATAACCGGATGTGATTCTCCGAACAAATCGCATACAATTACATCTTTAATTCCTTTTTGGCGAAATGTTTGTTCTAATGTTTTCGCTACTTGCACATGACCGTTTCCGTAATGTGCAGTTAATATTAAAACCTTGGGGTTTTTTATCAAACAAATCCACTCCTAGCTTATTGTTTCTCCATATTGCATATACGACAATAGGAAAAACATTTTCCTTAAAAATTACATAAACAGACTCTAATATTTCACTTTCAGCTATGTACCTGTCGTGGATATGCAAAGCATATAAGATTGACCCCTTAATCCTATCTGTGCTCATATCTTTACATTATACTTTCCTATAAGAGCTTTCGCAATAACTTACAAATGTTCTCTATTCCATGATACTCACTCTTTTACTTCTTAATTCTTTTTACTATTTTGATTTCCCTTTACAATTATGTAAATTTCTCCACTTATTCCTTACAAAAATATGGATATTCTATTTTCAGTATACTCTTTTCTCCATATATACTCTAGGTTTTATTGTAAAGAAAGCAAAAAGCCTAACCCAATATTTGGATTAGACTGCTTGTAAAATATGTCTTGCTTCTTCTACATTTTTTTCAGTAGGCGGTTCTACATTTGCGAGTGGATACTTATGCCCAAGTGCCTCCCATTTATATACACCAAGCTTATGGTATGGTAGCACTTCAACTTTCTGAACATTAGACAGACTTTGAATAAAACTAGATAGTTTTTGTAGATCCTCTTCATTATCAGTAATACCAGGAACTAATACGTGTCGCACCCAAATCGGTTTATTTTTATCCGATAAATAACGAGCAAATTGTAAAATATGTTCATTTGGTTTTCCTGTTAATTTACGATGTTTCTTTGAATCAATATGTTTCAAATCCAATAAAACTAAATCTGTGTACTCCATTAAAATATCTAGCTTATTTTGGAATTCTGGTTCTTCAGAATAACAACCACCTGAAGAATCAATTGTTGTATGAATTCCAATTCCCTTACATTTCTTAAATAATTCAATTAAGAAATCTAGTTGTAATAATGGTTCCCCACCACTAACTGTTATACCGCCTCCGGAAGCTTCAATAAAAGGAAGGTAACATGTCACATCCTGCATTACTTCTTCGACTGTTATTTCTTTTCCTTTACCGATCTCCCACGTATCAGCATTATGACAATATTGACAACGTAATAAACACCCTTGTGTAAATATGACATAACGAATTCCTGGGCCATCAACAGTACCACAAGACTCTACAGAATGAATTCTTCCTTTTACCATGTTACTTCCTCCTTTATTGAAACAGCCTCCCTCTGCTATTTATAAAATGCAGAGGGACACTTTTTTCATTTACATGCTTTCATGCATTGTACGGTTAATTACATCGATTTGTTGTTCACGAGTTAATTTAATAAAGTTTACAGCGTAACCAGATACGCGAATTGTTAATTGTGGATATTTCTCAGGATGTTCCATTGCATCCATTAATGTTTCACGGTTAAATACGTTAATATTTAAGTGATGTCCTTCTTTTACTGCATAACCATCAAGCATTGATACTAAGTTACGTACTTGTACTTCATCCTCTTTACCAAGTGCTTTTGGAATAATAGAGAATGTATTAGAAATGCCATCTTGTGCATCTTCATATGGTAATTTAGCTACAGATAATAATGAAGCTAACGCACCTTTTGTATCACGTCCATGCATTGGGTTCGCACCTGGTGCAAATGGTTCTCCAGTACGGCGACCATCTGGAGTGTTACCAGTTTTCTTACCGTATACAACGTTAGATGTGATTGTTAAGATTGACATTGTATGAACAGAATTTCTATATGTTTTGTGTTTACGAAGTTTATTCATAAATGTTTTCACAAGATTTACAGCAATTTCATCTACACGGTCATCATTGTTACCGTATTTAGGGAAATCTCCTTCGATTTCAAAGTCAACTGCAATTCCGTTTTCATCGCGAATTGGTTTTACTTTTGCGTATTTAATTGCACTTAAAGAGTCTGCTACTACAGATAGACCTGCGATACCTGTTGCCATTGTACGAAGAACATTTGTATCATGAAGTGCCATCTCAATACGCTCGTAGCTATATTTATCGTGCATGTAGTGAATAACATTTAATGTGTTTAAATATAGACCCGCTAACCATTCCATTGTCATATCAAACTTATGCATAACTTCTTCATAATCTAATACTTCAGAAGTAATCGGTGCGTACTCAGGACCAACTTGTGCTTTAGATTTTTCATCTTTACCACCGTTAATCGCATATAGTAATGCTTTTGCTAAGTTTGCACGTGCGCCGAAGAACTGCATTTGTTTACCAATTCTCATTGCAGATACACAACAAGCAATTCCGTAATCATCGCCGTAGTCAGCACGCATAATGTCATCATTTTCATATTGAATTGCTGATGTTTTAATAGACATTTTCGCACAGTAGTTTTTAAAGTTCTGTGGTAATTGTTTAGACCAAAGAACTGTTAAGTTTGGTTCTGGAGCTGGTCCTAAATTATCTAGTGTATGCAAGAAACGGAATGAGTTCTTTGTTACTAATGGACGGCCATCTAATGCCATACCGCCGATAGACTCAGTTACCCAAGTTGGGTCACCAGAGAATAATTCATTATAATCAGGTGTTCTTGCAAATTTCACAAGACGTAATTTCATAATGAAGTGATCCACAATTTCTTGTACGTCTTCTTCTGTTAAAGTACCATTTGCTAAATCTCTTTCAATATAAATATCTAAGAATGTAGAAGTACGTCCAAGACTCATTGCAGCTCCGTTTTGCTCTTTAATTGCTGCAAGATATGCGAAGTATAACCATTGGAATGCTTCTTGAGCAGTTGTTGCTGGCTTAGAAATATCAAAGCCATGAGAAGCAGCCATTTGTTTTAACTCTTGAAGTGCACGTATTTGCTCAGATAACTCTTCGCGTAAACGCATTGTATCTTCACTCATTACACCGCCAGTTAAATTTAAATCTACTTTCTTCGCTTCAATTAAATGATCTACTCCATATAATGCTACGCGGCGGTAGTCACCAATAATACGTCCACGTCCGTATGCATCTGGAAGACCAGTAATAACACCTGATTTACGAGCAGCTCTCATTTCTGGTGTATAAGCATCAAATACACCTTGGTTATGAGTTTTTCTCCAATCTCTGAAAATACGACTAAGCTCTTTATCCATTTCGTATCCATAAGATTCACAAGCTTGTTCCGCCATACGAATACCACCGTATGGTTGTAAAGAACGTTTAAATGGTTTATCAGTTTGGAAACCGACTACTTTTTCAGTCTCTTTATTTAAATATCCTGGTTCATGTGATGTAATAGAAGAAACAATTTTTGTATCCATATCAAGAACGCCACCGTTTTCACGTTCTTTCGTTGTTAAATCCATTACTTGATCCCAAAGTTGTTTCGTTGCTTCAGTTGCTCCCGCTAAGAAAGATTCGTCTCCCTCGTAAACGTTTACATTATTTAAAATGAAATCGCGAACATCAATCTCTGCTTTCCATTTTTCACCTTTAAAGTTTTCCCATGCGTTTTTAACATTTTCTAATACTTGAGTCATCCTAATCTCCTCCATTTTTGATTAGTACAGGACTAAGATTTTTTATATAACAGCTTACACACTTAGAATACTACTTTTTTACGAAAGTGAACGAAATAGTTGTGACATGTTTGTGAAATATTGAGCAAACTACTATATACATAGTGTTAACTTCATTTGAAAGTCTTTAAAATTAACCCTTTCCTTAATTGTATTTTTTTGGTATTCTTATATACGAGTCCTATTTTGTAATATAAGAACAATACCCATTGTAGAGCTGTAATACTCTTATCTCCTAATCTGTTATAGTTTTTATAGCAGAACAAAAAAGTGTACATATGTTGTACACTTTTTTGTTACCTATAAAATGAAACTTTAATCAGTGGGGGTCTTACTGCCCATTAAAGTCGGATAAAATATCTCTTTTTCTATTTCCATCATGGAATCCACCACGACTGCCTGTTAATACAATTAATTGCTCTAACCCTTCTATATGATCACCAATAATTCGAAGTACAGCTGGTGGATGACCTATTTTAGCAAAATGTTCACTGGGTCGAATACGGTTCATCTTATCGACTTCAACACGACTTACACATGCAACTTCAAATCCTGAAAGAATAGCTTTCACTTGAGCTACACACGGTGCCAGTAAAGATCTATATCCAATTTCTTTCAAACACTTACGACTAAACGCATTCGGTACAGCGATAAGAGAGCCTACGCCTAGATCTTTTCTATCACAAGCTAAATTTAATGCATATTTAAATGCAGTTACAAGATGAAGCGGTACTCTTAAATCTAAATAATGATTTAGATCATTTAATGCAACGTCTGTTCCATCTGCAATAGCTTTCGCAAAAGGATATAACTCACTCGCTGGAATAACAAAATCGCCGTCTATAAATAACACAATTTCTCCTTTTGCGAAATACGTTCCAAGTGAGCGCCCCACATCATTTCCGAGTGCTTCTTTATATACAATTGTCGTTGCTCCCTTTTCTTTTGCAATCGTTGCTGTTTGATCAGACGAACCATTTACAACAACGATAATTTCAAAAGGTTCAATTTTGCGAAGCTCTTCTATAACGTTTCCAATTGTTTTCTCTTCATCTTGTACAGGAATAATGACCGATAATTGCTTTCCCTTATACAAATTCGATGTAACGCCCCATCCTTGATAAAAATCTTTAAAATCTAAAGTATGATAGACACTATCTCTTTTCCTATTTCCATCATAATACCCTCCGCGTTCATCGCTACCTACTATTCGCTCCGCTACAGCTTCTATATGGTCACCTATCATCCTTTTTTCAGAATGAGAAAGACCCGTGCCATACGCAGCATGCTCGGTCGGCCGAAATTTATTTGGTGTAATAACGTCAATTGCACAATGTCGACTAATTCTCCATTTGCTTTGAATAAGGCGTAAATGAGCGACAATAGGATTAACAAAACATTCATACCCAATGCTTTGAACAACTTCTTTCGTCAACGCGTGAGGTACAGATAATAAAGAATCAATCTTTAACTCTTCACGCTCTAGCATTGCATTTAATATTTGGCGCCATACTGTCACTGAGTGCGGTTTTTGTTTCTTTAAAAATAACGCATCCAAATTATTTAAAACGATGTCGGCCTGATCATGTAAAATTGGATTTAGGAATAATTGTAACTTTGAAGTTTGAATAGCAAAATCTCCATCTATAAATAGTAATACGTCACCTATCGCGTGTTTTGCGCCAACTGCACGGCCAACATCATTCCCCAGTAGCTCTGTATACTTGATTACTTTACACCCTAAACGATCAGCAACCTCTTCTGTTCCATCATTACAACCGTTTGCTACTACAATAATCTCTACTGGATTTAATCCTTTTGCCGATTGAATAACGTCTGAAATCGTATCCGCTTCATTACATACAGGTATAATAATCGATAGTGACTTAGCCATTGTTTTCTTCACGAAACCATTTAATAGTTTCTTTCAACCCTTGTTCCCACGTTACTTTCGCTTGAAATTGAACAAGTTCTCTTAATTTCGTTACATCTGGTCTTCTATTTGGAATTTCTTCAAAGCCATGTGGATATACCTCTTCGAAAGGAACTTGAACAATCTTTGAAGAAGATTTCGTTAGCTTTTTAATTACTTCTGCTACTTCTTTTATACTCTTTTCATTCTCAGAACCTATATTAATAATCTCACCATTTACCTTCTCATCCATTGCTCGAATCGTTGCCTCTACTGCATCACTTACATACGTAAAACAACGTGTCTGTTTTCCATCTCCATATACGAGAATGTCTTCTCCTTGCAGTGCTGCGCGGATAAATCGCGGGATTACCCCTGCATACGGACCATCTTTCGCTCTTGGACCATAAATATTAAAATAACGAACAATCGTTACAGGTAAGCCTTCTAAACCGTATCCTAAACATAATGTTTCTTCTAACGTTTTACAAACTGCATAACTCCAACGTATTTTAGAAGTTGCACCGTATAATCGATCTCCTACTTCAGAAAAGGGTGGCTTTGCCTTACCATATACTTCTGAAGTAGACGCAAAAACAACTTTCTTCTTTCCTTTTAGCGCTGCTTGTAAAATGTTTCTCGTTCCATCAAAATTCGTTTCAATAAGCTCTATGCTCTTTTCCATTGTCGTTTTCACACCTAAAATTGCTGCTAAATGAAACACTACATCATGTTGATTTACTAATTCATAAATAGAATTTTTATCTAAAACACTTATTGGAATAACCCGAATTTCTTTCATTAACTCATCATGATATTTATTTTTCCCTTTATAGAAGTTATCAACGATAGTGACATCATAACCTCTTTTCACCAGCTCTTCAGCTAAATGCGATCCAATAAATCCTGCTCCACCTGTAATTAAACATTTCTTACTCATACACTCACCTTCTTTATAATTCCACGTGTATCTACGACTTGCTTTATCCCTTTAAAAACCTTCCAATCAATATTAGAGTGGTCTGTTAAAATTAAAATACAATCCGCTTGTTTAACGACTTGTTCATCCAAAGAAACAGATTGATACACCTTATCTCCAAATTTTGCAGAAGAAATATATGGATCGTGATACGCTATCTCATATCCTGCTTTTATTAACAATTCAATAATTGGCAACGCTGGCGATTCTCTTAAGTCATTTACATCTTTTTTATATGCAATCCCTACAATTAAAACCGTTGCAGGTGATTGCACCACACCTTTTACTTTCCGGACCACTTTCTCTGGCATTTCCTCATTAATTACATGTGCCGCCTCAATTAATTGACTAATTGCTCCATTCTTTTTTATTCTCCACTGGAAATATAAAGGATCTACCGGAATACAGTGTCCCCCTATCCCTGGTCCTGGCCAATACGGCGTAAATCCAAACGGTTTTGTAGATGCCGCTTCAAGTGCCTCATAAAAATCAATTCCTAAACTTTCACATAGTATATTTAACTCATTTACTAATGAAATATTGACTAAGCGCTGAATATTTTCAAATAGCTTACACATTTCTGCTACTTTTGGGGAGCTAACTGGAACAACTACATCAAATATAGTGCTATACAAAGCCTGTACTTTTTGTTTACACATTTCTGTTTGTCCACTAATGACTTTTGGAATCGTTTGAACTGAATATTGACTATTAGCTGGATCAATTCTCTCAGGAGAATATCCAATATAGAAATCTTCTCCTACCTTTTTTCCTGTTTGAGAAATAATCGGAATAATAACTTCCTCGAGCGTACCTGGATATGTGGAACTTTCGAAAATGAAGGTTTGTCCTTTTTGAAGGTTTTGTTGTATATAATGCGAAGCTGAAATGAGGGCACTTAAGTCTGGTTCTCTTTGTTCATTAATTGGGGTTGGGACAGTGACAATAACGTAATCACTATTTTGAAAATCAGCAATACCTTGATCCGGTGTATTTACTATTAATTTTTTTCTAGTCAATAAACTTTGTAACAATTTAGAAGAAACATCTGGAATATAACTTTCTCCCTGTATAATTGATTCTATTTTTCTAGTATCTTTATCTAATCCAAGTACTGTATGTCCTCTCTCTGCAAAATGAACTGCCAAAGGAAGACCAACATATCCTAATCCGATAATGGCAACTGTACTACTAACATTCATCTGTATTCTCTTCTTCCTTTCTCAATTGTTGAATGATATTTCTATCCCGCTCTCCATCTGTAAAACTCCCGCGCTCGTCTGTGGATTGCAATAAATATGCAATCGCCTCGAGTTGATCACCGAAAATACGATCAAATGCTGGAATACGCCCATTTACAAATCCATGTTGCTCTGGGCGTACTCGATTTGTTTTTATAACATCTACAAATTCTACCGCTGTAATAGAGAATCCCTCCAAAATAGCTTTCATTTGAGCGAGTGGCGGAATGATAAGAGAATCATATCCGATTTTCTCTATTACTTTTTTATGCATAGCATGTGGTACTGCCGTTAATGAGTTATTCCATAAATCTGGTCGTTTCGCCACTAAATTCACAAAATATTTTCCCATGCTAATTGGGTCTGCCGGATGAAACATATCTAATAAACACTGTAAATCATTTAATGCCACATCATTTCCATCTTCAATAGCATGTAAAAATGGAATTAGTTTTTTTCCTGGAATAACAAAATCACCATCGACAAATAAACAAATATCGGCCGTAGCATGCATAGCTCCTATCGCTCGGGCTACATTATGTCCAAGCGCTTCCTCAAATTCAATAACAATGACATTCTCTAGCTTCGCTTGTTTAATTGTCTCAACGTCCGCTCCATTCGCAACAACTATAATTTCATCTACACCTGATTTTTTCACTTCTTGTATAACAGATCTTATAGTCGTCTTTTCTTCTGATACTGGGATAATCGCACTATATTTCGCTTTTTTCTTTTGTAATAAAACTGGTTTATACTTTCCTATAAATGCTCTATCCCTATTTCCTTCCGAAAAGCCACCACGCTTACCATATATTTCGATTACGTATTGCAAAGCACGTAAATGATCCCCCATAATACGACTAGTCGCTTTCGGATAAGGAGAGCCAGGTGATGTACCAGTATGAACGGGACGCACTTTATTTGTATGAATGACATCGACAGAAGCCATATCAACAATATCTACTCCTCTAGACATCGCTATCGCTTGAAATAATGCTGGATCCGCTAAATTCCACCAACCAAACTTTTGAATAACTTCCCTACTCATTGCATGCGGAATTGCGATTAAAGATCCAACAACAAGCTCTTTTTTATTCAAATAACGATTCAACATAAATTTGCCAACTGTCGTATAATGCGGTCTCATCTTTAAATAAACAGACCATGTTAAATTATTCACAACAATTTGGTGACCTTGCTGAATGCCTTTTATAAAACGTTGTAGCTCTTTATTATCAATGACGATATCACCGTCTAAAAACAAAACAATGTCGCCTTTCGCTTCTCTTGCACCAATTGCCCGTCCAACATCATTACCAAGAGAATATTTATAATAAATGACATGGCAATGATGTTGTAAGGCTATTTCTTTTGTTCCGTCTGTCGATCCATTATCTACTACGATAATTTCATATGGTTTCAATTTCTCCACTTCTACTAAAACTTGTGATAAAGTACTCGCTTCATTATGCGCTGGAATAATAACTGATACCCTCATACTTGTACCACGCTTACCCTTCCAAGCGAACATAAGAAATGATAGGAATACGTACAACTACATCTTCCGGTGGTCCATAAGAAGGAGAAGTACGAACACTTACTGCCCCGTCTGTCACAGATAACAGAATACCTGCAACAATTTCGGCCGCTGTCACAACTTGCACTAGCTCACCAACATGATTACGTAATTCTTCAGTAAATAACATATATAAGTCTCCTTTCTTACGCTTCTTTAATTGATATAATACTTGTAAATGGCAATAAAACTTCTGTTCCTATTCCTTCTTGCAGTGTTAAGAAATCATCACCAACTGCTACAATCACACCTGTTAACTGTCCAACTGTCACCGTAATTTCTACGTTTTTACCCAAATACTGCTCTGCAATTTCTTTAAAAGGTGATGTATTACATTCTTTTAAAATGTTACAAATAATAGATTGAAATCTACTTGATTCAATAAATTCTTCCGTAGCTTGCTTAGAGTTTCTTTGAATAAATCTCGCGAAGTTTTGTGAAAATAAAAGTCGTTCCACAGCAGGTAATAACTTATTATCTAAAAAATAATCTAATTGTCTATTAAACAATCTCGATAACTTTTTCCAATAATTACTGAATAAACACATACACTTCTCCTCCTATTATTTTTAAATTATAAAAATATATCCATACATCTTAATGTATACAAAGCAGACTCTTTTTGTGATAGGTAAGACATACATTTTTCAACGAAACAATATGTTCTAATTACAAAAAAGATAGATGGTATCCCATCTATCTTTTTTTATATCTTAATTTTTAATTGTAACTATCGCAGAGACACTATAATAAACCGCTCTCGGTAATGCTGCCTGTTCACTTATATAAGCTGTAACAAGAGAACCACCGCTTGCCGAAAAATACTTAACAGCTTCTAATGGAATACCATCTTCTTTCACATCAATATGCGTTCCATCTCGCCAGTCTATTTTCTGCATTGTTGCTGAAAGATCCCCAGTCACTTTACCGCATTCTTTACCATCCACCCCTAAAAAAATCCATTCCCACTTTGTTAAACTTAGTACTTGTTTCAACTCTCCAATTTTCTTTCCATCTACATTAGAAAAAATATAAAAGTTGCGTACTCCCATCTTCTTTTGAACACGCAATAATCTTTCTCCCGAGTGATTATATAAATAAAATTGTTGCTTATGTAGTCCCTTAAAAAGAAAAGAGAGTACAGCTTGCCATATACTTTGAATCACAAAATCATACTCTTCTTTTAAAAATCCTACTGCACTGCCATCTAATCCAAAGTATGTAATCACTTGAAATACTCCTACCTCTTTGCGAACAACAAATTTTTGTTGCTCCAATAATTCAGAAGTCTCTATATTATAATTTTCCTGTTTGAGCATTTTTGATCTTCGTTTTTCTATAAAGCTATATATTAATAATCCAAATGCCGGTATTACAACACTTATTAATTTCAAATTTTCTTTCTCCGAAGTGAATAGCGTCCCTTTTTTATATTCCATCACTAATCCAATTGCGACGATAATCCATACAATGACAGATACAAAAAAAATGCGTTTCGCATTACGTGCGTGATGCCTATGTATGCTCATATCCCTCCCCCTTTTCCATTTATCCCGCTATTCGCCGGGCAGTAAGACCCCCACTTCAAAATTCAGCAAAAGCAAGGAAGTTAGGTGGGGATCGACTGCCCGTAAAATCCCGATTGGTTCAACTAATAATCAGTAGGGGATGAAGAAACCCCCGACTGATCAAAGTTTCACTTTATTTCATTATCCCATTGCACATACACTTCCTCAATAAAAAAAGACTATCCAATAGGATAATCTCTTACACTTCAATATTTCGTAACATCGTATAAATGTCATTATTCACTTTACCAAAGGATTTAATATTGTTTTGAATGTTAGATAATAAAACGACATATACACTTCCATTTTTACTAAATCCATTTAAACAGTTCCAGCCTGGCATTACACCGTGGTTCGAGTAACTTCCCGGGTCTACATACCATCCAAACCCGTAATCTTTTTTTCCACCTGTAAACATTTGATCGTAGCTTTCTTTTGAAATCAACTTTCCAGAGAAGAGCGCTTCATTAAATAAATATAAATCATGGGCACTTGTATATATATCACCACAACCATAAAGTTGTGACATACTTGGAATATTAGGTGTTGTCATATTGTTATTTACTATTTTATAACCTGTCGATGGAAATCTTGTTTGTTCTAGCTCTCTACCAAAACCAGAATGTTTCATACCAGCAGTAGCAAAAATATGTTGTTTAATATACTCTTCTAACGGTTGTCCGCTTACCTTCTCAGCAATATAGGCGAGTATTGAATAGTTAGAATCGGAATACTTCCATTTCTCTCCTGGACTTCCAATACGCTTTTGCTTTCCTATTCGTTTTATCAATTCTTCATGAGAGATATCCTCTGTTCCCTGCTCATACTCTGGAATTCCTGATGTATGTGTTAGTAAATGTTTTAACTGAATACCATTACCTTGAGGGAAATCTGGAATATACTTCGCAATCGTATCCTCTACATGTAACTTATTTTGATCTTTTAATTGCATAATAGTAGTCGCTACAAAAGCCTTTGAAATAGAACCAATATAAAAAGTTGTCTCTGAATTATTCGGTACTTGTTTTTCTTTGTTCGCCATACCGTATCCTTTATTCAAAAGAACCTTTCCGTTCTTCACAATAACCGCTGTCCCGCTAAATCCTGTTTTTTGCAAATATTGATCTAATTGAGCGTTTTCATTAATTTCTTGAGGTGGTCCCTCAGCAGGCTTTTCCACAGCTTGTGCTTGCTTCACTTGTTCTTCCTGCTCTTTTTGTTTTTTTGCTTCTTGCTTCTTTTTTTCTTCTTTCTTTTTTAGCTCTTCTTGTTTCTTCATTTCTGCTGCTGCTTTTAAAGTTTCTTCTTTCTTATTATGCGCAACAATTTTTGTATACATGAAATATACAAGTGAAAATAGTAAAACGAGAATGATTGTTCTTTTTATGTATACAATTGGCCGACGTGATTTCCCATTCGCATTATTTTTTTCGTGATCCATGATTGCTTTTTTCCCCTTATTTACCGATAATTTAATTCCACTACACAAGATTCATTCCGGATCTTTTTCATAGATTTTCGACATTCCATTCGATGTCATCCCTACTTTATCACGCACTGCACATATTACCAACCTATATGCACAAAAAAGAAAAAGAAAATTTACAAAAGTAAGATTCCCGTTAAATTTTTAATATAAAAAAAGAGGATACCCTCTAAAAAACTGATGTTATCAATTTTTTTGGATATCCTCTTATCTAATTATTTATACGTGTTTTTTCATATCATCGGCAACAGATTCAACATTTGTACCTACGATAACTTGGACACTCGTGTTACTTAATTTCATAACACCTTTTGCACCAGCACGTTTTAATGCTGCTTCGTTTACTTGACCAGCATCTTTCACTTGTAAGCGTAGACGTGTTGCACAGTTATCAATAACTGTTAAGTTTTCTTTTCCACCTAAAGCTGCTACGTAAGTTTCACCAATTGAACCTGCAACTGGAGCTTCTTCACCTTCAGCTACTTCCTCTTCCTCTTCCTCTTCACGACCAGGAGTTTTTAGGTCGAACTTCTTAATTAAGAAGTAGAATACTACAAAGTAAATTGCTGCGTAAATTAAACCAATTCCTGCTAATAATACTGGTTTTGTTGCAATACCGAAGTTTAAGAAGTAATCGATTGCCCCAGCACTAAATGAGAAACCATCGTGTATGCCAAGTGTTGTTGTAATGAATAGAGACAGACCTGTTAATACAGCATGAATACCATATAATACTGGTGATAAGAACATGAATGAGAATTCAATTGGCTCTGTAATACCAGTTAAGAATGAAGTTAATGCTAGACCACCTAACATACCTGTAACCATTTTACGTTTTTCTGGTTTAGCAGCTGCAATCATTGCGAAACATGCTGCTGGTAAACCGAACATCATGATCGGGAAGAAACCAGTCATAAACATACCTGCTGATGGATCTTTTGCAAAGAAGCGTGCAATATCACCATGAACGATATCGCCAGCCGCATTTGTAAAGTCACCAAGTACGAACCAGAAGTATGTGTTCATTACGTGGTGTAAACCGATTGGAATTAATAAACGGTTTAATAATCCGAATAAACCAGCACCAATTGAACCTAAGTTTACGATACCATGTGCTACTGCATCAATACCACTTTGAATTGTTGGCCAAATTTGACCGAATACTAATCCTAAAAGTAACATTACGATTGAAGTAATGATTGGTACGAAACGTTTTCCTGCAAAGAACCCTAACCATTCTGGCAGTTTAATCTTATGGAATTTGTTGTATAGTAATCCCGCAACAACCCCTGCAATAATACCACCGAGTATGGCCATATTGATTTTCGGCGTTAACGCCGCTGCTTTTGAAACCTTTGTCATTGTATCTGCTAATTTAGTTGGATCTACTGAACCGACTAAATCTTGAACACTTTTTAATTTATCATTTAACTCTGCTGCTGAATACGTCTTACTTAGAGCATTCGTTGTATTTTGTAAAACAAGATATCCGATTGCTCCGGCAAGTCCAGCTGCTCCACTACCGTCAACAGACAAACCGATTGCAACACCAATTGCAAAAATAAGTGCTAAATTATCAAAAATTGCTGCACCGGCCTGTGCCATAACAGGAATGTTAAATACGTCTTCTTGTCCTAAACGAAGCAATAATCCTGCTGCTGGTAGTACGGCAATTGGAAGCATTAACGCTTTACCAATACGTTGTAGAAACTGCAACATTTTAATTCCCCCTATCAAATTTATGAAATCGTTATCATTATAAGTACGCCTTAGAAAACGCTTTCTATTTACATAACCATAATAACATATAGTTGTATAGATGTGTAGTTTTTATTTTTGAATTTTTTATGGATAAATCTCCTATTTCCAAACTGTTATATAAAAGGAAATTTCTCCTTTTTTACTACAGAATATTCAAAACAAAAGACCCTCTATAGAACATGCAGCTTTCGTTTTATCATTCCACTTTTTCATGTTATTATTTATTTCCGAGCATATCGGGAAAAGTAAACTTAGTTAATTCGAAATAGGAGCGTTGGTACTATGCAGTGCATTGAAACAAACAACTTACAACAGTTGTTAGAACAAGTAAAACCATATACGAAAAAAGGAAAGCTTGCTACTTATATCCCCGAACTAGGAAATGCCAATCCAGATGATTTAGGGATTGCCATTTTCCATAAAGAAACAGAATACATCCATGCTGGCAACTCACAAACACTATTCACTCTTCAAAGTATTTCAAAAGTAATTACACTTGCACTTGCCCTTTTAGATCGTGGTGAAGAATATGTATTTTCTAAAGTTGGAATGGAACCAACTGGTGATCCATTTAATTCTATTATTAAGTTAGAAACGACAAGTCCTTCTAAACCACTTAATCCAATGATTAATGCGGGGGCACTAGCCATTACAAGCATGTTAGCAGGTAAAGATAATGAAGAAAAAATGGAGCGCATTCTTCATTTCGTACGTGAAATAACAGATAATCCTACTATTAATTATTCTTCTAAAGTTGCTAATTCAGAATTAGAGACAGCTTACTTAAATCGCTCACTTTGTTACTATATGAAACAAAACGGAATTATCGATTGTGACATTGAAGAGCTGATGGATTTATACACTCGTCAATGTGCAGTTGAGGTAAACTGTATCGATTTAGCACGTATCGGCTTAATTTTTGCGATGGATGGATATGATCCATATAAGAAAAAACAAATTATCCCTAAGCATATTACAAAGATTTGTAAAACATTTATGGTTACATGCGGTATGTATAACGAGTCTGGTGAATTTGCGATTCGTGTTGGTATCCCCGCAAAAAGTGGTGTAGCTGGTGGCATTTTCGGCTGCGTAAAAGGAGAAATGGGAATTGGTATTTTCGGACCAGCTTTAGATGCAAACGGAAATAGCATCGCTGGTTTTAAAATCCTTGAACTTCTTTCTGCTCAAGAAGGTTGGAGCATTTTTTAATTCAGAACCATCCTGCTATACTAGCAGGATTTTTTTTGCATAAAACCCTCAATTTTATTAGCTACCGATCCCCTTACAAAAACCGTGCTGAAAGTTTCTCTATATTATGCATATTTGCTCCCCCAACCTGAATAGTATAGTACAACCTAGCGCTATATGTGGAGGTGTGAAAGATGAAACTAATATTTCAAATGGGAAAACAGCCTGTTCTTGAAAAAACAATTCTTCTTTTTATATTGAGTATTGTAGAAAGCTTAAAGCTAAAAGTTGTTTCACTCGATGAAGCTCACCGATACATATTCAATTTAGAAGTACTTGAACTATTAATGGATCGGAACATCGATGATCAAGTACTTGAACTTATTCATTTCGGAATGGGACTTGAAGACGTTCATCATGTGCTTCCTGAAGAATTTGAGCATACGATTGAAGAATTAAAGTGGCTTTGTATCCAAGTATTAAGTGAGTACAGTATGCATGAAGAATCGGAACAATTAATTGAAGATATACGTTAAAAAAGCACCTATGTAGGTGCTTTTAATGTTTTTTCAAACTATTTTTATACGTTTCAATATTTACTGGTAGCTCTTCCTCTTCTAAAGTATGTTCATTTACATCTTTATGAATGAATGCTCCTTTAGGTGGTTGATGGTCATGCCCTTTTTTCTTATGATCAAATGCTTTTCCGCGTCCCATACGGATCCCCCTTTCTTTAAAAGAAATCCGTATTAGTATGGAGAAAAGTACGTCGATATATGCAATCCTTTGCCATATTTCCAAGGAAATACTCGAACGTTGTTTTTTGTTCTCCTTACAACAACTGATCGATCCCAATAAGAATTAATAACACTCCCGCAATAACCGTAGCCCATTTCCCTAAGTATTCTGCTAAGTATCGTTTTCCTACATACGCAAAACCACTTATACAAATAAAACTAAACACACCAGAAATAATCGCTGTAAGCCAAAGGTTTAAATTTGTTACCCCAGCATCAAATCCACCTGCAATATTATTAATTGATAATGCAACGCCCAAAACAATTGCTTCTGAAAAACTAATTGTTTTAGAACCATCAAAATCTGCTTTTTCCGGATCACGTAAAATCCCCATAAGTACACTATCATCTTTAGAGTCTACGGTCTCTTTTTTACTCAAGAAAGGCTGACATAAAATAAACACTCCAATTATTCCTAAAACAATTGCCCCTATCAAATTTGCCGTAAACTCTGAAATAAATAATGCGATCCAACTCCCAAAAAAGCCAGCTAATAAAGTAAATAAAAACCCAAAAAATGCGATGATAAAATTGTTGAACCACGAAATTCTAATTTTACGAATGCCATATGCAATTCCAACACCTGCATTATCTAAATTAGAAGCAATCCCAATTAAAAAAATTGAAAATAGACCTGCCGTACTCATAAACAGCCACCCCTTTTTTCTCACTTTTCCATGCATCTTATGAAAATGTTGAGCAACTGTGCCTGTCTGTTTCATATACATGTAATAAATGCTCAACATTTTTTCAACAACAAAAAGGAGTGCCTTCGCTATGCCTAAAGAAAATCCAAATGAGCGGCTTAGTACATTAATAAAAAAACTTTTAAAAGAACGTGCCTTATCTATGCGCCAACTCGGAATGCTTACAAATATTGATCCCGCAACAATCTCAAGAATTATGAATGGTAAACAACCGCCAAAACAAAAACATCTACAAAAATTTGCAGAATGTTTGCAAGTTCCACCCCAATTGTTATTTGATGAAATGTATCCTGATTCTCCTCACATTAATAAAGAAAAGACGGATATGTACACATCTCTTGATACCATTCAGCAAACACTGCAATCCTCTAACTTATTCGATTTCGACTACACAACAACCCGTGTGAAACAAGAACTTGAAAATTATGAACGATATGCTCAAACAACAGAAGGAGAAAAACGTATTCATGACAGTTTTGCAAGTAAGCTAGAACAAATTGATAGTGCTGGTCCTTTCATTGAACAATTAACGGATATGTATCAACAATTTTGCAATGAAACGATTCCAAAAGAAGAGCGTGCAGTTCTTGGAGGGGCATTACTGTATTTCATTTTATCGACAGATATTATTCCTGACTATCTCTTTCCAATTGGCTATTTAGATGATGCAATTGCTGTTGAATTAGCAAAAGAGAAATTAATCGAACTAAAACGAAAGACATAGAAAATAAAGAACTATTTCAGTTGTTTCTATTCAACTCTGAAATAGTTCACTAAAAAATCGTACAAGTATACATACCTGTACAATTTCAACATACTAATCTATTTTTTCGTATGACACCATTCATATATAAATGCTGTTATTACTTTTGTAAATTCGATTAACTGTTCCACTTCAACTTTCTCATTTATTGAATGAGCCTCTTCTAATGTACCTGGTCCGTAAATAACAGCTGGAATATGAAATTCACTAAACCAACCACCATCCGTTACCGTTGCAGACATATCTAAAATTGCATTTTTAGATAAAATTGATTCATGTACTGAGCTAAGCGTTTTTACAGCTGCATGTTCACTATCTATTTCTAAAGAAGGGAAAATTTCACCACGATCCACAATCATTGATTCTCCGCCCCACTTAAATTGTGGTGGATTTTCACTTAACCATGGATCGACAGCTGCTACTTTCCCAATATACTCTTCAATTTCTTTTATTATTTGTTCATGTGTTTCATTCGGATAAAAGTGTACTGTTATCCATAACCGGCACTCATCCGCAATAAACGCTGCATGTCTTCCGCCCTCAATAACAGCTGGATTAATTGTTGTTGTTCCAGATGGATAGCCTTCATATGTTTTCATGACTGCCCAATGACGCTCTAATTCTTGTAAACTTTGTACAATTTTCATCATTTTTTCAATCGCACTCGCTCCGAATAAACGTCCTCCAGCATGAATCATTTGTCTGCGTGTTGCATCATGAAACGTTTGGGGGCTTTTCACAGTAATCCATCCAGTAATTACGCCCCCCTGTCCTTGCATATGTAAATCACTCGTATCCACTACGACTGCAAAATCAGCATCATAACCCCTTTTGCAACATTGAAGCGTACCTGCCTCTCCAACTTCTTCTCCGATTACGGATTGAAAGATTAAATCTCCGGGCAATTCAATGCCTGCTTCTTGTAAAAGCTGAATAGCAAATAATGCCCCAGCTAATCCCCCTTTCATATCTGCCGCACCACGTCCAACTAACCAACCATCTCTTATAAATGGCTCAAACGGACTCGTTTCCCACGCCTCATATGCTGATATTTCCGCTACATCCATATGCCCATTAATAATAAGACTTTTATGTGTGTCACTTTCTATCCCTTTTTTCACCCCAACAACGTTCGGGTCATTCGGATATACATCCCATTTATCAACACTAAAATTTCGTTTTCTTAGAAACTGTGCAACAAATTCTTGCGCCTCATTTGTATTTCTCGCCGGCGGTGCTGGTGTTTCAAAACGAATTAATGTTTTTGTAAGCTCTAGTAACTCATTTTTTCGTAGATCAATCTGTTCTAATAGCTGTGCAACTTCTTCATTCATCGCTAATTCCCCTTTGCATACGTAGTATGTTCCCAGCTTTATTTTCACAAAAAAAGAGACTGTTTACAATTTTACAGTCTCCAAATTAATCACTATTATAAACTCTCTATTTCTGTTGTCTTTGTCTTTTCAATATGCTCTAAGTTACTCCCCTTATTTCTTGTCGCACGGTAAAACAGTAAACAAACAATCATAAAGGGAATACCACAATACAATGCCATTCTTTGTTCTGGAATAAAGGCCATAGCAACAATTACTGTTACATTTAATACTAATGCAAGAAGTGGTACGAATGGATATAGCGGTGTTTTAAATTTCAAGTCTTTCACATCCCCGCCCTGCTTTATATACGCCCTTCTAGCTAATAAGTTAGATAGAGCAATAGATGCCCAAACTAGTATTGCTCCAAATCCAGCAATAGAAAGCAACCATAAATAAACTGTATCTTCCGCATAAATACCTGATAGTAATGAGAGACAACCTACAATTGTACTTACAATCAATGCATAAATTGGAACGCCGCTTTTAGATAACTTACTAAAAATCGGACTAATCATTCCTTGATTAGACATAGACCATAGCATACGAGAAGTTGCATATAGCCCTGAATTTGCAACGGATAGAACCGCTGTAATAATAACGAAATTGATAATATCAGCTGCATAAGGAATACCAATTTTATCAAATACAACTACGAATGGACTTTCTATCACTCCTGCTTGTTGCCATGGGAATAATCCTGCAAGAATGAAAATAGATAATACAAAGAACACAAGTATACGCCAAACTGTATTATTAATTGCCTTCGGGATTGTTTTTTCTGGATTTTCACTCTCTCCAGCTGCAATACCAACTAGCTCTGTTCCTTGGAAGGAAAAATTAACAGCAATCATCGTAATTAAAATAGCGGATAATCCATTTGGAAACAACCCACCATAATCAGTAAAGCTAGAAAACATTGGTGCTGGCTCATTTCCTTTCATATCTAGAAAACCAAACATTGCTGCCCCGCCCAAAATAATAAATGCAATGATTGTAATGACTTTAATACTTGCAAACCAAAATTCAACTTCTGCAAAACTTCTTGAAGATAACGCGTTAATAGCAAAAAGTAGTACCGCAAACACTACGCACCAAATCCAAGACGGTACATCAGGAAACCATCGTTTCATTAAAATACTAACTGCAATGAGTTCAATACCTATTGTAGCCGACCAGTTTAGCCACGACATCCATCCGACTACATAACCCGCTGCAGGGGAAATATGCTTCGTAGCATACGTTTGATAAGATCCTGCGTCAGGCATCGCAACAGCTAATTCTCCGAGACAGAGCATCGTTAAATACATAACAAATCCTCCAACAAGATAAGCTACAATCGCTCCTCCAGGCCCAGCTTCATGAATTGTATACCCCGATCCTAAAAAAAGTCCGGTACCAATAACTCCTCCAAGTGCAATCATAAATATGTGTCTGCTTTTCAATTCCCTTTTTAATCCTTGGTTTTGATCCATCATATAAATCCCCCCTTTTCCCTTTGGAAACCCATTTCATGTAAGCGTTTTTAAAATTGTTTATACGAAAAATAATTATTGAAAAGAGCAAAATACATAGTATTAATCACTACCTGTTATTAAAAGATCATCCCTCACTGTTATTAATAACTTTTTATTAGCGATAGCTTGTCCTTCTACTACTTCTAATGACTCGATATACCCACTGATTCCTACCTTAATTTCTACTTTCTGTTTATCTATTGTTTCAATTAACGCTAATTTCTCCCATTCGTATACGTAAGAATTTTCCGTAACAAATAACTTCTCAACTTTCCCGTAACAAGGACTATACACGCCTTCTATAACCGTCTTCACTTTATACACTCCTCCTTCTTATTAATTGGTACTGAAACGTTGCATATCCCTCCTTTAAAGATTTCAACTATTCTTTATGCAAAATGCGTACCAATCTTAAATTCCTATTTAAAATGAGGGTTCCTCACAAAAAAATCTTCATAACCGCAAATTTTTTCTACCGTGTAAGAAGTTTTAAAAGGAAAATCGCAAAAAAATTTTGCGATTTTATAAGAATTTTAATAAAATTATAAAAAGTCAGTCTTCATAGGGTGAAATGAGGAGAAGATAATCTATGCGTACAGAAGAAATTAATTTGAAACAGATCATTGAAATGAATATGCTATATGAAACTTTGCTCAATGAACTCGATATCGGGATTCATATTATTAATGAGGAAGGTAAAACGATTATCTATAACCGTAAAATGATGGAAATTGAATCAATGGAGCGCTCAGATGTGCTATATAAAAGTCCTTTAGAAGTATTCGCATTTGAAGAAAATAAAAATAGTACTCTTATAGAAGCATTAAAATTAGGAAAAACAAACAAAAATATAAAACAAACTTATTTTAACAATAAAGGGCAAGAAATTACGACGATTAACAATACTTTCCCAATAATAGAAAACGGAAAAATTAAAGGCGCTATTGAAATTTCAAAAGAGATGAATCACTTAAAGCAAACAATAAAAATGGACTCTTCCCGAAAACAAAACACTAAATTTACCTTTGATCACATAATTGGTGATTCTGAAGCCATTCAATCCACCATTGCGGAAGGAAAAAGGGTAATTCGCACATCATCCTCCATACTTCTCGTAGGAGAAACAGGAACTGGAAAAGAACTATTTGCACAAAGTATCCATAATGAAAGTCAACGTTCGGGCAAACCATTTATTTCGCAAAACTGTGCCGCTATACCTGATACACTCATGGAAAGCTTATTATTTGGTACGAACCGCGGTGCATTTACAGGAGCTATCGATAAAGCCGGTTTATTTGAAGAAGCAAACGGAGGAACTTTGTTATTAGATGAGATCAATTCGTTAAGTCCAGCACTTCAAGCGAAGTTGCTGCGAGCTATACAAGAAAAAACAATACGAAGAATCGGAGGCACACAAGAAAAAGAAATTGATGTTCGTATTATAGCAACTATTAATGAAGACCCTCTTGAAGCTATTACACACAATCGATTGCGGGAAGACTTATATTACAGATTAAGCGTCGTTACTTTATGTCTCCCGCCTTTACGTGAACGAAAAGAAGATATTCCAGCTCTTGTTCAGCACTTTATCGAAAAGTACAACATTCAATTTGGACTCGGCGTAACAGATGTAGATATACATGTAAGAGAATTCTTATATGCATATGATTGGCCTGGAAACGTACGAGAATTGGAACATGTCATTGAAGGTTCAATGAATTTAGTTGAAGATGAAAATATCATTACAGCGTTTCACCTTCCCACTCGCTTTCGCGAACGAATAAAAAAAGAATTCAATATGCAACCTCTCCTAACTAATAACGATACTGATGCGCCAAAAACGTTAAAGCACACAATAGAAGCAATGGAAAAGAACTACATCACTCAAATTTTGAAAGAGTATCACGGTAATATTTCACAAGCTGCAAAGTTTTTAGGATTAAGTAGGCAAAACTTACAATATCGAATTAAAAAATTGCATTTACACATATAAAATAAGACGTTAATCAGTGGAGATTTTGTCCATCTTCCACTGATTACTAGCCTAACTTTTATTTCCTACTAAAACCGCATTAAATTTTTTCCAAGTACAAATAAACATTTGGTAAAATATGCTACAATAAACATATAACATACTAGAAAGGAACGATATATATGAGTAATGATAACAAATTAAAGTTATTACAATACTTAGCCTTCTTCCCTACCATTGTATGTATGATGTTACTAGTTGATATAAACGCCTATCCTTATGCAAAACTATTAGCAACAATTAGCGGCTCTTTTGCAGCTATTATGCTTGCTGCTTTTTGGAATTTGAAGATACGTATGAAGAAAGAAAAATCTTCTTAACGCCAAAACATAAAAAATCGAGCCTACACAGCTCGATTTTTTTATTACTATTAAAACTCAACATTCTCCAAATACAAACCACTCGCCTCAGCAAGGCAATTAATCTGATTACGTTGTTTCGCCTCTAAAATCTGTGGAATCGCCTCTGCATCTAATTGTCCTAACCCAACTTCAATTAATGCTCCAACAATTTTTCGGACCATGTTATGAAGGAATCCGTTACCACTTACTCTAATTTGTACAAATCCTGCTTCTTCCATCACTTCAAGTGTATATACTTCTCGCACCATAGACTTTTTCTTTGATTTTGCATTTGAAAAAGCAGTAAAGTCATGTGAACCAACTAAATGTTTCGCGGCTTCTTTCATGCTTTTCACATTTAATTTTTTATTCACATGCATGCTGTATTTACGCATAAATGGGTTCGTGTGCTCTTCATTCCAAATTTTATAAAGGTATGTTTTTGCTTTAGAATTGTAACGGGCATGGAATCGATCATGTACTTCTTCTACATTCGTAATACTAATATCATTAGGTAAATATTGATTTAAATATTTTTTTACTTTATGTTCCACTAACTTCTCATCACTTTGAAAGTTAGCAACTTGATTCAAAGCATGCACACCAGCGTCTGTTCTACTACAACCGATAATTTCAGTTTCTTTTCCGACCATTTCAGAAATGACACTTTCGATTTTTCCTTGAATCGTATTATCGTTATTACCGAGACGCTGCCATCCTTTAAAACGTGCACCGTCGTACTGAATCGTTAATTTATAATTGTGCATAATATTCTCCTTCATAGAAAATATTCCCTCATACCATGAGGGAATATTAATAAACTTTACTTTCTAACAAGCTTCACTACATTTTCTACATGAGCTGTATGCGGGAACATATCAACTGGTTGTACATATTCCACTTCATAGCTCTTCATTAACGCTTGTACATCACGTGCTAATGAAGAAGGGTTACAAGATACGTAAACAACTTGTTTCGGCTTCACTTTTAAAATTGTTTCCAGTAATTTATCATCGCAACCTGTACGAGGTGGATCGACAACAATTACATCTGGACGCCATCCTTCTTTTACCCATTTCGGTAACCATTGTTCAGCTTTACCTGCTTCATATTTCGTATTTGTAAATCCGTGACGCTTCGCATTTTTTCTTGCATCTGCAATTGCTTCTGGAATTACATCCATACCACGTACTTCCGCCGCATCATTTGCAAGCCAAAGTCCAATTGTACCAACGCCACAATACGCATCTACAATTTTCTCATTTCCAGTTAAGGCAGCGGCTTTTTTCGCTTCATTATATAAAACAACCGTTTGTTCTGGATTCAACTGGAAGAATGCACGTGCTGATAATTCAAATGATAAATCACCAAGTGTTTCTTGAATTACTTCTTTTCCAGCTAATTTAAATGTTTTATCACCAAAAATAACAGATGTTTTACGCCAGTTTACATTTTGCATAATTGATTTAACAGCTGGCATCTGTTTTTGTACTTCTGCAATAAATTGTTCTTTATTTGGCAACTCTTCTTTTGTTGTAATAAGTGTAACTTGTACTTCCCCTGTTTGAACTGCAGTACGTGTCACAATTGTACGTACTAAACCTTTTTGTTTTTTCTCATTGTAAATAGAAACATTTAATTTTTCTAAAATACGTCTTACAACTTTTGTCGCTTCATTCGTTGCTCTATGTTGAATCATACAATGAGCAATATCAATTAACTGATGTGAATTTTGTTTATACAGTCCTGTAATAACCTTTTCGTCTTTACGCCCCACTTGTAGTTGACTCTTATTACGATAATGCCATGGATTTTCCATGCCTAGCGTCGGACGAATTTTCTCTTCCAAACCGTTGTTCATATACTTCTGGAATGCTTGTACAACGATATCACGCTTTTGATTTAATTGTTCTTTATAGTCTAAATGTTGCAATTGGCAACCGCCGCACTCTTCATATACCGGACATGGCGCTTTCACGCGATGTGGTGAAGCTTTACGAACCTTTTTCACTTTCGCTTCAGCGAAGCCACGCTGAATTTTCGTCGTTTCAGCAACAACTTCTTCTCCTGGTAATGCCCCTGGAATGAAGACAACTTGTCTCTTAAAATAACCAACGCCTTCTCCGTTAATCCCAAGACGTTTAATTGTCACAGGAAACGTTTGACCAACTTCCAACTTACTCTCATGTTGCTTTTGTATCATTATTACACCTCTACTCTATACTTTTCCATAAATATAACGCTGCATAACTGCAGTATGGTTCACACTCTTGTTTCACGTTTTCTAAAAATGCATCATCAGGTTTATCATCTAATTGAAATACACCTTGTACTGCACGCTGAATCCCAATGTCTGCTTTCGGAAACATATTTTTCCGTCCAAGCCCAAACATTAAAAAGTTTTGCACTGTCCATGCACCAATCCCCCTAATTGGTAACAATTGTGCTGCAACCCCTTCTTCTGTTTCGTTTTCTATTCTAGCTAAATCTAACTTACCACCTATAATACACTTTGCTAATCCTACCATATATTCAGCTTTTCGCTGACTAAACTTCTGCTCTCTCAATTCCTCTATTGAAATATTTGCTACTATTTCTGGAGTGGGGAAAAAGAATACACCGTTCTTCTCTGTTCCATATCGTTTCACAAACTGTTCTGTTAACACAGTAGCAAATTTCAAATTTATTTGTTGATGAATGATACAGCGAAGAAGACAAGCAAAATAATCGAATTCTAAAATAATTGGAGTATAAGCATATGTTTCAAATAGTGGACGTAATGATGTGTTTAAAAAATGATTTTGTATATCTTGAAACGGTTCATTCCAATGAAAAATGGCCCTCATTCGTTTCATGACTTTCTCTGAATCTCCTGTCTGACTAGAAATCCAAAACTGTGGATTTTGAACAGTACCAATCCCTTGCAGGCGAACAACAATCTGTTCCTCGTCTATACAAAGCGGGACATAAACAACTTTCTCATCTAATTGAATGACGTTAAGAGGATCAAAAGATAAACGTTTTAACACTTCTTCAAAATGATACGGATACTCTAACGTAACATGTTCGCTCCACATACGTTTCCCCATCCTTTTTACACATCATTATAGCATGAGAAAACCGCAAGCATACATGCTTACGGTTGATTGCTTTTTACTAAGTCATCTAGACTTTTAAAATGATACCCTTTCTCGCGCAAATCATCAATGATTTTTGCAAGTGCTTCTGCATTATCTTTTGATATGGCATGAAGTAATAAAATAGATCCTGGATGAATCATCGTCATAACATTATTATGCGCATATTGCCATCCTCTTTGCTGATCTACTTTCCAATCCAAAAATGCAAGTGACCAAAATACATTATAGTAGCCCATTTCTTTCGTAAGGGCTAACGTTCTTTCACTAAATACACCGCGCGGGGGACGTACATATTTCACTTCTTTTTGCCCAGTTACTTTTTTAATTTCTTCCGTTACACTCGTTAATTCTTCACGAAGTTTCTCATCGTTTACCGCTGTGAAATCAGGATGGCTCCAAGAATGGTTTCCAATAATGTGTCCTTCATTCTTCATTCTTAACAATAAATCTTTTTGTGTTTTAATGTAATGCCCCGTTACAAAGAAAGTTGCTGGTACTTTTTTCTCTTTTAATACGTCTAAGATTTTCCCTGTGTATCCATTCTCATAACCATTATCAAATGTTAAATAAATATCTTTTTTCTTCGTATCCCCTAAATAAAAACCGCCATTTTTTTGTAGTAAATCTGTATATAACTTTCCTGCATCTGGTACTGTTTCATTTTTAGGGCGCGGGATTCCCCAGTTATGTGGAGTATTTGTATAAGCTAATGCCGAAACTGGAACAAGTGCCATCATAATTGAAAAAATGAGACCGATATATAACCATTTATGTTTCATAAATAGTCTCCTTTCCATATATAATCGTACTTGTAGTTTCTGTTGCTACGCATTCTTTCATGCTGAACATGTTTTTCTATATATACCAAAAAAATGCATCTCGAATGATTCGAGATGCATTTTTGTTTACTTAAATACTGGCTCTTTAAAGCTAGCTAATTTTTCAAGTGATGTTTTATCAACATCTGCATGTAAGCTATTACCGTGGGAATCCATTGTTACAACTGCTTTAAATCCATCGATACGTAAATGCCACATTGCCTCTGGAATACCAAATTGTAAGAAATCAACATCTTTCACTTCTTTAATACATTCAGCATAATATTGCGCTGCACCACCAATTGCGTTTAAATATACACCGCCGTGTTCTTCTAAAGCTGCTAATGTTTTCGCACCCATACCGCCTTTTCCAATGACAGCTCTAATACCGAATTTCTTCATAATGTCACCTTGGTACGGTTCTTCACGAATACTTGTCGTTGGACCTGCCGCTTTAATTTGCCAATTGTCATTTTCATCTTTCACAACAACTGGACCACAGTGGTAAATAATTTGCCCATTTAAATCTACTGGACAATCGTTATCCATTAAATGCTTATGAATTGCGTCACGACCTGTATACATCATGCCATTAATTGTTACAACATCACCAACGCGAAGTTCACGAATTTGCTCTTCTGTAATTGGTGCTTGTAATACAATTTCACGTTGCTCTGTTTTTTCTTGTAATTCTTGCTCCAGTGTATCTTCACCTTCTTGATATAACCAATCCATAATTTCACCTGTTTCAGGATGGATTGTTACGCCAAGGCGGCGATATGCCCAGCAATTATACGCCACAGATACGTAGAAACTAGCTGGCAGACGGTTATATACGCCAATTTTACAACCAAGTAAAGTTGTTTCTCCACCAAATCCCATCGTACCAATGCCAAGCTTATTCGCATTTTCTAATACGTACTCTTCAAGTTGTTGTAATTCTGGGATTGGATTAACATCATCTAATGTACGGAATAATTGATTTTTTGCTAATTCGTAACCTGATGTGCGGTCTCCCCCGATACCAACACCAATTACACCTGCACTACATCCTTGACCTTGCGCTTGATATACTGCATGAAGAAGGCATTTACGAATCCCTTCTAAATCACGGCCAGCTCGTCCAAGTCCTTCTAGTTCGCATGGTAAGCTATACTGAATATTTTTATTCTCACAGCCACCACCCTTTAGGATTAAACGTGCATCAATATAATCTTTTTCCCATTGTTCAAACTTAATTACCGGTGTACCTGGTCCTAAATTATTTCCACTATTGTCTCCAAAAAGAGAATCAACAGAATTTGGACGAAGTTTACCATCTTTTGTCGCCCGCTCAAGCGCATTATAGATGGCTTCCTTCAACTTTAATTGGTTCACACCAACTGGTGTATAAATTTTAAACGTTGGCATCCCTGTATCTTGGCAAATTGGCGAGATGTTATCATCAGCCATTTTAATATTATTTGTAATTGTGCCAAGTGCCATCGCAGAACGAGTCCCTGCATTTTCTCGCTCTTTCGCTTGTTGAATCGCACGACGAACATCTTTCGGTAAGTTCGTTGACGTTTCAACAATTAGTTGATACATGCTTTCTTGAAGCTTTTCCATTGTTACTTCCCCCTCAATTGTGAACGCTACCAAAACGTTATGAGCTGAAAATTTCATTGTTATGCTCTTTCACTTTTTATTTGTTTCACGCTATTCAAGCATAAATGAAATTTTTCACAACTTGATTATACCTCTTTTTCTATCGTCCTTCTATTATCCACACAGAAAAAGGCTACCAAATTGGAATTGGCAGCCTTTTTAATATATTATTCGTCTTTTTTAAATTGCTCACATTTTAATTCTAATTCATCTAACATTGCAAGAAGACGATCTACATCTTCTAATTCTACTTCTTCAGGTTCAATTGTATCAATTACTTCAATGAACATATTTAAACGTTCCTTTAAATATACTAATTGTGTATCTTTATCTTGAATTGCTTTTCCCATGAAGGCACTCTCCTTTTAATTCGAGTTGCTTTTATTATACCGCAAAAATGATTACAATGGGTATGTAATTTCATCAATTTTGTCACGGTTATTCACTATAATGTAAGCCCTCTCTCTTTTTCCTCTAAAAAGTTTCACTTTATAAAAAGTACATATTCTTCTATTATAGAGAATGGACAAATTGTTATTTCAATAGTCAAAGGAGTATTTCATATGACGATATCACAAAAAATGAAGCCGATTACTCCTTCTTACGATCCATGGGAAGCGTATATGGACCTTGAAGAGTACGGCAAACTACTATTAACAAATGTTGAGTTTACAACGACGACGTTATGCAATATGCGCTGTGAGCATTGCGCTGTTGGTTACACGTTACAGCCGAAAGACCCGAATCCGCTTCCGATGGATCTTTTATTAAAACGATTAGATGAGATTCCTCATTTACGTTCTTTAAGTATTACTGGCGGAGAACCTATGCTTTCAAAAAAATCCGTCGACAACTATGTAACACCACTCTTAAAATATGCCCATGAACGAGGCGTTCGCACTCAAATCAACTCAAACTTAACTATAGATTTAGCACGTTACGAGCAAATTATTCCTTATTTAGACGTACTGCACATTTCTCATAACTGGGGAACAATTGATGATTTCGTTGAAGGTGGATTTGCAATGATGGAGCGTAAACCTACGTATGAACAACGTGCAAAGTTATTTGAACGAATGATTACAAATAGTAAAGCTCTATCAGATGCAGGTGTACTTGTATCTGCTGAAACGATGCTGAATAAACGAACTCTACCACACATTGAACATATTCATCGTCAAATCGTTGACGAAATGGGATGTAAACGTCATGAGGTTCACCCAATGTATCCAAGTGACTTTGCGAGTAATCTAGAGATTTTAACAAAAGCTGAAATTCGTGATGCAATTGAGCATTTACTAGAAATTCGCGATGAAAATGTATGGATGTTATTTGGAACTTTACCTTTCTATGCTTGTAGCGATGACGAGCGAGACATTGCCACATTTAAAAAATTACAAAAGAGCAAAAATGTCACAGTTCGTAATGATCCGGATGGCCGTTCTCGTTTAAATGTAAATATTTTCGATGGAAATATTATTGTAACGGACTTTGGTGATGTTCCACTTCTAGGAAACATACAAACAAATACGTTACAAGAAGCGTATGAAAAATGGAGCGCTTCAAAAACAGCAAAATCATTAAGCTGTCACTGTCCTGCAGTAAAGTGTCTTGGACCGAATGTTCTTGTAAAAAACAGCTACTATCCGACAGAAGATTTCTTATCAAAAACAGCAAATATTACATTATAAAAAAACGTCAGCTTATAAGCTGACGTTTTTTTATGTTATTGCGAGTGAGAAGAAGAAATGAATTTAAAATACAAATGATCATGAATTGGAATAGCCGCTCCAATTCCTTGAGAAGTAATATTTTTTACAACGAGCCTTTTTTGATTTCCCTTTAATACAAGGTATACTTCTCCAAATGTTACTTTCCCTTTTTCATTTACTGCTGGTGTATAAGCATATAAATATCCAAGTTGACTCGGACTAATGTTATACACACGTTCATGTCCTGTGCCATAACCAATAGTCGTTTTAAATGAAAGCGGCAATTGTACCTTTTCAAGTGCTTTGAGAAGCATCATTTTCTTCACATCTGCAGCATCTTTCATATCTGCTGTTAAATCGCCTTCAACCGTCTTTTGCGTTTCTTGCTTATAGCGTAGCGGATATAGGCGATCTCCTCCTCGATTATCATACACATTGCGATTTACTTGTTTATATTCCCAATTGATTGATGTATCAACCGATTCATAATGCAAAGCCCATTGACCTAAATAAATCTTCGCTCGGTACCCTACCGCAAGCGGCGCATTCGAAATTGTCGTTTCATTAAACATTCGAATTAAGTCTGGGTTTTCGATTTTAATATTCGCTGTTTTCAATAGTTCTTGAGCAAACTTACTCGGCTGCAAACGCGGTAAATCTTGCGCATCATTCGGAAACGTATTGTCTTTAGAAATATTTAAAACAGATGAAGGCATTTTTGTTTCTACCGTTGTCTTTGCAAAACTCATGTTAGGAAATAATAGAATAAACGAGACCATAGTTGAAAGACATATGCTGTATACTCGTTTCACCTGTCTGGCTCCTTCCTATGTAAAGGTATATATACTACTTTGTTTATTGTTTTCTCTGGGCACAATTGTTATGCCTATTTTTCATAATAAATAAAAACCAATTCCCATAATGACATACGCTGCTAATAAAGTACCACCTTCAAACCAATTTGTATCTCCATCATTTGAAATCGCAATCGTTAAGAAAACAGCTGTAATCATAGAAACAAGTTCTGGTATCGTAAATACTAAAGGCATCCTTTGCGTGAAGAACATAGAAAGCAGTACTAATACAGGAGCAACAAACATGGCAATTTGTAATGTAGAACCTATTGCAATCTCAACTGCAATGTTTACTTTATTTTTATACGCCATAATAATTGCAGATGCATGTTCCGCTGCATTCCCGACAATTGCGACGATAATAACCCCTATAAATAGTTCTGACCAACCAAATGATTTTGCAACTGTCTCAAATGTATGCACGAGCGCCTCTGACACATACGCTACCGCAATTGTTGCTATCGCTAAAATGAGTAATGCTTTCCCTTTCGACCACTCTGGTTCTTCCTCATGAGCGACTTCATCACTTTTATGCTGATATACACCACGGTGCGTAACTAACTTAAATAGCAATGCAGCAAGGTACATAATAATCATAATAATCGAGACACCTATACTTAACTGATACGTCTTTCCAGCGTCCATCTTCATTGAAAAAATCTCTGGAATAACAAATGCTACTACTACAGCAAAGATTAATAAAGCCGAATTATGCCTTGCATCATACACATTAAAACTTTGTCTTTTATATTTAAGCCCTCCCACAAAGAAGGATAGCCCTCCTACTAATAATAAATTTCCAAGTACAGAACCCGTTAAAGAAGCTAACACTACCTCAATTAATCCTGCCTGAAGTGCAAAAATTGAAATGATTAGTTCAACAGCGTTACCGAAAGTAGCATTTAATAATCCACCTATTCTAGGACCAGATACAATTGCCAAACTTTCTGTCGCTCTCCCCATAAAACCCGCTAATGCGATAATCGTAATACAATACACAGCGAACATAATTGTTTGAGGCCAATGAAGTGTTTTCCCAAGTACAGACAGTGGTACACCTATAAGCGCTACTATAAGAAATATTTTATTAAACATGCTTTTCATCCTTCCATCGTATGTATTTCTCCTCGATATTATTATTATTCTTCTCCTAACTTGTCCGATTTCATCACAATTGCGTTTAAAAAATCGGATTGAAGAAAACAGTATGAAAGATATTTAAATTATCTTGTTGAAACAGACAGAATTATAAATTATGAAAAGGGGTTAAAATTATGCACTTAAAAGAAAAAATCGCAACTATTATTCAAGGTCAACGTACCGGTGTATTATCTACAGTACGAAATGAGAAACCTCATAGCGCCTTTATGATGTTTTTCCACGAAGATTTTGTACTATATGTTGCAACAGATCGACAATCAAAAAAGATAACAGATATTGAAAACAATCCAAATGTACATGTACTACTTGGTCGTGAAGGAAAAAAATTAGATGAAGATTATATCGAAGTGGAAGGCTTAGCCTCCATCGAGGAAGACTCCACATTAAAAAACAAGTTTTGGAATAATAGCTTAAAGCGTTGGTTACTCGGTCCTGAAGACCCTAATTATGTACTAATTAAAATCAACCCCGATACAATTTATTACATCGATGGTGCCGGTACGACGGAGCCCGAGTTTTTACGACTATAAAGTGAAACAAGCCCCCCTTTAGGTGGGCTTGTTTTGTCGAAAAGTTCTTCTGAAAAAAACAATAAAATAGGTGGAACTTTCTAAAGATTCTGTTATATAATAGAATTAACTTAAATAAACTGTATTAAAACAGATTGAGAGGAGAAATAAAATTGATGAAAAGAGAAGAACGTAAAAACATGATTGAGTTTATCGAAAAGAAAAAAGGGATTGAGCGTGACGAATTATTGTTTATGACAGATGATGAAGTAGAACATATTTATAATGTAACGTACTTTTTATATGAAGAAATTGCAGAGTAGTATAATAATCCCCACCTTATGAAAAATATAAGGTGGGGATTATTTCGTTATCTATCCAGCTCTTTGTGAGGCGGTAAAACCCCATTCACTTTATACGTGAGAATGATTTTCATGTATAATAATGTAAGATTGGAGGAATTTTACTATGAGTTCATGGCTCTTATTCGCACTATTATCAGCAATTGCTGCTGCCCTTGTATCTATTTTCGGTAAGATTGGTTTAGATGGAATCGATGCCAATGTTGCTACGACAGTTCGTTCTATTATCATGGCATTATTTATGGTAGGCGTTATTATTATACAAGGTAAATTTCAAAATATTGGCGACGTACTTCTAAATAAAAAAGCACTGCTTTTTATCACATTAAGTGGAGTTGCAGGTGCTTCGTCATGGCTATTTTATTTTCTTGCACTTAAAACAGGAAAAGTTTCACAAGTAGCTCCTGTCGATAAATTAAGCGTCGTATTTTCTATCATTCTCGCCATGATTATACTCGGCGAAAAATTAAACTTTATGACTGGTATTGGTGTTGTCTTTATTACAGCTGGTGTACTATTTATTGCTTTCAGCTAAAAAAACCGCTACTCGCGGTTTTTCTTTTTCTTTATGTAAAACCATACGACACATGTAACAACTACTGAAATGGATAAAATCCATATTCCATAATGATGCAAACTATACTCAACAAAACGCCACTTCTCTCCTAACTTCCAGCCAAGTCCAATAAAAACACTTATCCAAATAAACGCACCACCGTAAGCGTACAAACAAAAACGCCAAAGTGTTAAATTCGACATCCCAGCAAAATACGCTGTTAAATGACGTACTCCTGGGATAAAATAACCAACTATTAAAAGAAATGGGCCATATTTTTCAAATAAAATATGTGTTTTTTCAATGTGATGTTCCTTAATTCTAATTTTCGGTCCATACTTTTTTAAAACAGGGAGTCCAAGTTTTAAACCTAATATGTAACTTAATGTAATCCCTAACATCGCACCAGCCATCCCACTTAAAAACGCAGCAGTTCCTGACATAACGCCTTTTGAAACGTTATAACCAACGAAAGTCAATAAAAACTCGTCTGGTATCGGTAATCCAACAATCCCACCGGCCAAAGCTATAATAATTCCAAAATACCCATAATGTGCGATTAACTCGCCAATATGTTGTTCCATTCGGAAGACACATCCTATACACGATCGTTATTCCATATTGTGCCCTTTCTATCTTTCAGACAAACATGGTATACATATTCACTATACATTGTTTTTATAATGAACTCTACTTCTATCCATTCCTTTAGTAGGAAGAAATTGAACTATTAATCAGTGACCTCGCTCATTCTTAGTGCACATCAATCATGTGCTAGACTCCCGCCTTCTTCCCTTATATCTATCTCTTCTTGAAGGGCTAATCTTACTATCCACAAATACCGGGATTAAAAAATAAAAATTCATATGCTTGTTTTTTTGTTACAATAAAGGAAAGTTACTTTTCGCAACGGTTTAACTCTCAGGAAAAATGATATACCTAGCAAAAACATAGTTTGGTCGATATAATGCAACTTCTACCTATTAAAAGAACATGCACCCTTTACATACAACATCATTTTTCTAAATTATACAGGGGGAACGAACATGACCATTGAAAATCAATTTATCCAAAAGGTTTACTATAAAACATTTTTAACGGAAGAAACTTCTACTCCAGTATCAGAAGTACTCGGTGAAGCATATATAAATGAATCTACAAATGAATTCTCCAACATTTCTAATATTCGCTTTGCTCAAGGTGAATTGTATTACCAAAATAAAGACTTTGAATCAGCGATATTTAAATGGGAGAAAGTAAATAATGAGCTTGCACTTTGGGCAACCAAAAATATTGCAGATGCTTATTTTGAACTAGGATTCTTACCAAAAGCAGAAGAAATGTATCAATCTATCCAAACGGAAGATACAACTCTTACAATGGAAGTTTCCTTACAACTTCTTTCTCTTTATATCGAACAAGATCGTTTAGGTCTAGCATTTAAGACGATTAGTGAAGCTGTTGCATTTCAACCTGACTATCCAAATATTACTTCAATTGCTCGCTCGTTCTATGAAAAACAAGAAGATTGGAATAACGCCATCGAACTTGCCGTTCAAGAAGGAATTCGAACAAAATCATTACATTGGTTCGATACTTTAATTAATTATGTGAATCAAGGATTTACGAAACAAATCAAACCAGAATATTTCTATGAATCTTTAAAAGCTTTATATGCAATTGATCAAGTCCAATTTAAGGAACTTGTTATCGCTCTTTGGAACAGCTATCAAAATGAAAAATCACATCTACCTTGGATTCAAACAATCAATCATTTATTCTTACATATTGAGACAGATAACAATGACGATTGGCATGAAATTGTTGAACGCTATCAAGATACGTACTTTGAATTAATTACTGGTGAACATTTCATGCATGAAATGCAAGGACTTGTACCTGACTTATTAACAAATTGGTTTAGTTTAACGAGAGCAAAAGACGCCCTATTCGTCTCTGCTGCAGTGTTAGCCTGGAATGAAGTTTCACCTACAACTTTAGAGTCATTACTCGTAAAAAGTGCGGGAGCCCTACTCTCTAATTCAACAGCTGAAACAAATGTAAATATGGAAACTGTTTCTCATTTATTCGAAACAATTGCTGTATGGGCTGAAAAAAATGATGTAGATTTAAGTCATCAATTTACGTTACTCGTTCATGAACTATGTGATTTAAATGTTACAAAATTACTAATTGCGGGAACTAGTGACCATGATAAATTATCATTCGTCAATTCAATATTAGGAGAGAACATCTTAACTGAAACTATAACAACTCCTATTCTATTTAAAGATGATAGCCAAACTGAAATAACAGAATTCACTGCGTTAGATGTGCACAATATACCGAACTTTGATGAATTCCATCAAATAATGGCTACACCTGAACAATCAGAACTTGAGAACAAATGTATAGAAATTAAATTACCAAGTAGATTTTTGAGAAAGAATAAATTTGCATTTCTTGTTACACCATCTTTTGGAGGACAAGTGGATAAAAACAGCTCATATTTTGAATACTTACAAGCCGCAGATAGCCTTATTTACGTATTAAATTCTGCTTCATCGTTACATGGTGAAGAACTTGATACATTACTTTATTTACGTGAACAAGTACCAAACTTACAAATTCATTTCGTATTACATACAAATAGTGCGGATACGAATGAAAAACTAATGAGTAAGATGAAAGTCCATTTCCCAAATGCGCAGTTCTTCCCATATTCTCCTTCACAAGAGGGGAGCCAGCAACTTGGGGACGTGACAGAGTCTATTCTTTCTAATCTAGCAGAACGAGATATAGAACAAGAACGTATCGAAAAACTAATATGGTTTACTCAAAAGACAATCGCATACCTTGTAAATGAACGTGTGGAATTAGAAAATACATTAGTCAAATCAGTACGCTGGAATAAACATATCTCAGTAAAACTAAACGGATTTATTAACAATCTTACTGCTCTTGAAAAAGATAAAATTCGTTCTATTACAGAATCTTATCTTTTAACGAAAGAAGAAATCACACGAGATATCCATTCTCAAATTCCTGAATTATTACAGAGCTGCTCTGACCTTGTTCAAGAAGATAGTGATTTCAAATTAGTTCATGAAGAATTAAATACTGCGATGAACGAACGAATTCAAAAACATGTACAACAGGTACTTCTTCCTAAATTTACTGGGTTTATTCAAGAGTGGATTGAAACAGCACATAATGAATTTATTCAGGCTCAATCTTATTTAGATGAAATGAGTGAAACGTTTAATAAATTATATAAAGAAGAACGTATGAAACTTCCTTGCGATTTCAAATTACTAGATGATTGGCATCGAGATGTTGTACGTATGACAAATAGAATTACAGTATCGAACATCAATATTTTATTACGCTTTACACCAACACAATTTTTCTTAAAGAGTGCAGGAAAACTGTTTGGTAACATGCAAAAAAATCAATCTATGCTTGCAAACAAATATAAACAATACATTGAAACGGAAGATTATACGGAAATTGCTCAAACAATCTCAAAACAATTCTTCCTTCAATTTGAAGTATTTGAAGGCGCATTAGAACGAGATATCATGATGTTCTTTAAAGATCCACTTAGCATATTGAAACAAAATGTAGAAGCCGCTCAACTTGAAATACAGGAAGACGAGCAAACATTAGCAACGTTAAGAAGCAATCCAGAAACTTATCACGATCCGTTAGCATTCTTTAAACTGCAACTATTGCAGCACAAATTCGTTTTAAGTACGAACAAAAACAATGAAGACGTCTATGAATTTAATGAGTCTCCTACGATTTAACATAAAGTGAAACTTTAATCAGTGGGGGGGCTTCATCCCCCACTGATTATCAGCCCTCACCAATCGGACTTTTATGGGCAGCCCGACCCCCACCTAACTTCCTTGCTTTCACTGAATTTTGAGGTGAGGGTCTTACTGCCCATTAAAGCGGGATAAAAAACCAAGCAAACTGAAATTTGCTTGGTTTTTTACTTTAATTCATTATTTTCATATGTTCAAATGGATAATAAATTGCCGCTAATTCTCCTAATACATCCGCTTTATCAATGAGTCCTAAACCATTTCTACTATCTCTGCTTATTAAGCGATTATCTCCCATAACAAAAATCTTATTTTTAGGAACTGTAATCGGTCCAAAGTCCTCCGTTAAATTCATAAGTTTTTTTTCAGCCTGTTTTTTATTACTATACAAATACGCTTCCTCTATCACTTCATGATTCACATATAATTGATCATTTCTCACCTCAATAACATCGCCAGGCAAACCAATAACCCTTTTCACATAAAAATTATCTGTCTTTACAACAATAATATCTTCTCTCCCATAACTTTCAAATTGCTTTGCCAACTTATTCACAATCACCTTATCCCCATCTTGTAACGTTGGCTTCATAGACGCCCCTTTTACAGTCGTAGGAAAAAACACGAAAATTTTCGCCAAAAACACGAGCAAACAAGCAATTGCAATTGTTCCAAAGAATTCACGCAAACGTTTTTTCTTTTGCATCATTCCACCGTCTCATTATCTTTTTACTTTTATTATAAAGACTTCAACCATGTATTTTCCACAAAATTCTGAATTATAAAATTCTAATATTACAAAAATACAAATAATAATATTCAAGAATGTATTATTTTGATATACTATATCTTGCATTTATCATTATATTTTTAGTTACTTAGGAGGACTTTTTCTATGAAAGTTATGCTTAAAAATGAAAATACCGGTCAAATTAAACAAGCAAAAATTGGTTTTAGTTGGACTGTATTTTTCTTTGGTTTCTTCCCTGCTATATTCCGTGGAGACTGGAAATGGTTTTTAATTATTTTAGTCGCTAGTATGTTTACATTCGGATTCTCTAACTTAGTCTTCTGCTTTATTTACAACAAGCTTTACATCAATGATTTATTATCCCAAGGTTATAAAGCAGCAGATGAATACAGCCTTTCTGCTCTACAACAAAAAAACATTGTAGCATAGTAACAAAAAAGATACTCTTCAAATAGTCTATCCACTATTCGAAGAGTACCTTTTTATATTCCCACATATACAATACACATTTGAGCCGCTACATATGTAAACCAAATCCAAAGTGGTTCATACTTTAATTTGCGTCCTCCAATATCTGTCACGCCAATAATAAAATCAGAAATGACAAATAGTAAGCCACCAAAAGCTGGTATCCACCATATTCCTGTATTCTCATAGTATAAGGCGAACGCAAAGCAAGCCATGCCTCCAACCCACAATCCGTAAATGAGCGCTCCTATCGTAAACAATTTATCCTGTTTCTCATTTCGAATAAAGAAGAACCATCCTATAATGAGAAAGAGTCCGTATACGAGTAAACCAATCCAAAAACCATTCCATGAAATGCCTGTTTGCAAAAATGCTTTTACATAAAAACAATGCGCAAGCGCGAAAGTAATCATCCCTCCAATTAGCCTGTGACCAATTGGAATTAAACCTGCCATAAATAAATCCCCTACAGTTGATAACGTCATCCCTAGTGCAACCCACGTACTATAATCTACTGATGGATCTTGTAACCATATCCAAATTGCACTTGCTGTTAAAGAAAAACTAAGAATAAGACGCACCGCTAAAGGTAACGGCATGTTATTTCTTGTTTTTTTCGTCTGCCCTATTGCGTACATTGCACCAATTAAAAAAAGAATGATTTGTCCAATTAATACCATATAAAGTAGATTCATAATATGTTCTCCTCAATAAATGCTTTTTGTATCTTTTTTCGTGACACCTAGTCTATTATCCTTTTTCTATACAAAAAAAGAAGAACAGTACTGTTCTTCCATTGTAATCGTCTTCCCTTTGCCTATGCTACTTGTTTTTCTTGTTCTATTTTTTGCTTAGCTGGTGTCCGATTCACCACAATAATTCCCGCAGCTACACACGCTAAACCGAATAGTACGAATGAGTGAATTGCTTCTCCTAAAATCATGCTCGATAATAGCACACCAAATACGGGTATGAAGAACATATACATTGATACTTTTCCAACCTTGTTGTACTTCATAATTGTATTCCAAATGCAAAATCCTGCTGCGGATAAGAAAGATAAGTAAATCAGCATAAGTATTGCATGTACACTGAATGTAAATGGCATAACTCCAACTTGCAAAGCCCCTATACATAATAGCCCGATAGAACCAAAAATCATTTGGTATGCTGTCATATAGCCAACATCTAATGTTTTACTACCTTCTTTCGCCAATATATTCCCATACGAGTACAACATTGCTGCACTCAGAAGTAATAAACTACCGATTCCGAAATGGAATGACAAACTACCATCACTCGGTACATTTACTAAAACGACACCACAAAATCCGATAGAGACTCCAATTATTTTTCTCATATTGAGCGCATCGTCTTTATATAAGAAGTGCGCGAGTAAAATTTGAAAGAATGATGATGTTCCTGAAATGATAGCTCCTTCAATACCAGAGCTATAACTCATCCCAATATAAAAACATATATATTGAAGAAATGTTTGAAATAAGCCAATTTGTACTAACTGCTTCCCCGTTCCTTTTTTGAAGCTCATATCTTTTCCTAACGCTTTAAAGAAGAATAAAAGCATAACCCCAGATAAAAAGAAACGATAGCCAGCAAATAATATTTGCTCTCCAACTTCTTGTGGCTGAATTCCAAGTTCAGCATAACTTAATTTAATAAAAGGAAATGCGCTTCCCCATAAAAAAGTTGCTACTATTGCAGCAATAAATACGCCAATCGGATGGGTAAAAAATTTCTCTGTCTTCACTTGTTGTCTTCCTTTCCGATCTTTTTATGAACAGTATTCATATATACCAAAGGAATTGAGAAAACACAAGTTTTCAGTTTCTAAACAAACAAAAATATATCATCTAACGAAAACATATGCTATACTATAGAATAATTACAACATAATAACTATTAAAATCAGTTTCAACAGAAATGCTGCTATCCATTATGGATGGCAGCTTTCGTCGTTTTATAGGGGTTTCGATTTTGATTCTTTTTCTCAATAAGAATTTGGAAGGAGCGAGTAGTAATGAACTCAGAAGTAAAAACATTACAAGTACAAAAGTCTATTTCTCATCCCTCTTTATGGGATACATTAAAGAAACATTATGAACTTATATTTGCAATCGCATCTGGTATTTTCATTTTAGCTGGTTGGTTATTCACAAAGAACGATGTAATGAATGTAGGCATTACTTGCTATATCCTTGCTTATATAGTTGGTGGATATGCAAAAGCAAAAGAAGGTATTGAAGATACAATTGAGGAGAAAGAGCTAAATGTCGAAATGCTTATGCTCTTTGCTGCTATCGGCGCTGCAGTCATTGGCTACTGGGCAGAAGGCGCGATTTTAATCTTTATCTTCGCACTAAGCGGTGCGATGGAATCTTATACATTAAGTAAAAGTCAAAAAGAAATTTCAGCGCTTCTTGATCTACAACCTGAAGAAGCATTACGTATTTCAAACGGAACTGAAGAACGTGTTCCTGTTGGACGATTACAAATTAACGACATTATTCTAATTAAACCAGGTGAGCGCGTTCCTGCTGACGGTACAATTCATAGCGGTGAAACAAATATCGATGAGGCAGCGATTACTGGTGAACCCATTCCAAATGAAAAAAAATATGGTGATGAAGTATTTGCTGGTACTGTAAATTTACGCGGTGCTATCGAAGTTACAATTACGAAGCCGAGCGATCAAACATTATTCCAAAAGATTATCCGTCTCGTTCAAAGTGCACAGAGTGAAAAATCACCATCACAACTATTCATCGAAAAGTTTGAAGGAACATATGTAAAAGGTGTACTACTCGTTGTTGCGCTTATGATGTTCGTCCCTCATTTCTTGCTGGATTGGAGCTGGAATGAAACGTTTTATCGCGCTATGATTTTACTTGTAGTCGCATCTCCTTGTGCACTCGTTGCTGCCATTACACCAGCAACGTTATCTGCTATTTCTAACGGCGCAAGAAACGGAATTCTCTTTAAAGGTGGCATACATTTAGAACGTCTCGCTTCAGTAAAAGCTATTGCCTTTGATAAAACAGGAACATTAACAGAAGGAAAACCTACTGTAACAGATGTATATGTTCGAGAAAATATGACAGAAAAAGAAGTACTTTCTATTACAGCAGCAATTGAAAGTCACTCTACACATCCTTTAGCTGAATCTATTGTGAAATATGCAAAACATGCGTATGACATTACATTAAAAAAACCAGAAAACGTTGAAGATGTAACTGGTTTTGGGCTAAAAGGAATATTCGAAAACAAAGCTTATAAAATAGGTAAAGCTGATTTTATCGGTGAAGAAACAAAGACATTTCATAATGGTATTTCTGCCTCACTTGAAAAAGAAGGTAAAACTGTGGTTTATATTAGTGATGAGGATGGCATCCTTGGACTTATCGCTTTAAAAGATACTCTTCGCCAAGAGACAATAGCTGCTATTCGCGAATTACAAAGCATCGGTGTCGAGGCCATTATGATTACTGGAGATAATGAAGAAACAGCAAAAGCTATTGCCTCTGAAAGTAATATAAAGGAATATTACGCATCATGCTTACCAGAAACAAAGGTTGAAACGATTAAAAAGCTAAAAGAAAAATACGGGACAGTAGCAATGGTCGGAGATGGTATAAATGATGCCCCTGCACTCGCTACTGCTAGCATTGGTGTAGCGATGGGAGAAGGAACAGACGTAGCTTTAGAAACGGCAGACGTTGTACTTATGAAGAACGAGTTATCTCGACTTTCACAAGCAATTCGTTTATCAAAACGAATGAACCGTATTGTAAAGCAAAACGTAATCTTTTCACTAGCTGTAATTGCAATGCTCATTTGTTCAAACTTCTTACAATTTTTAGCTCTTCCATTCGGTGTTATCGGGCATGAAGGAAGTACGATTCTTGTTATTTTGAATGGCTTACGATTATTAAAAGGAAACAAATAAGAACGGGTCCCTCATAGAGGACCCGTTTTATTTTAGTGATAGCTATTATGCCCGTTCGCACTACCACTCGTTTTATGCTTTGGATGCGAACTGCTCTTTTGCTTATTGTTATTTTTATTGTTGTGATTCTTTTTATTATTACTCATGAAATATCCCCCCTGTTCCTTTTTATTATGGAACAAGAGCTCACTTTTCATTACGGGAATTATTGTCACCCGTCCTATAATGATGGAGTAAACCATTAATTTCGCCGCCAAGTAAAATTACCCATCCAGTTAAGTAAAACCATAACATTAAAATAATAATACCACCGAGACCACCATATGTATTGGCGTAATTCGCAAACTTATCTACATAATAAGCAAATGAGTACGATACCACAATCCATCCTACAGTAGCAAATGTTGCTCCTGAAATGACTTCTCTTCTTTTTAATTTTCGATCTGGTGCAAATGTATATAAAAAACTAAACAATGCAAATAACACGAAGAAACTCGCTACTAAACGCGTAATACTCCACACGTAAGAAAAGCTATCCGATAAACCAATTGCTTTAAATACAGCTGCCCCAATGACTTGTCCAAACACTGGAACAATTAGCGCAAACACAATCATAAAAATAATCGCTAACGTAAACACAATTGATAAAGCTCTCGTTTTAATAAAAGAACGTGTTTCCGTTACATCATACGCACGGTTAAAAGCATTCATCACCGCATTTACACCATTTGAAGCAAACCATAGCATTGATAATAAACCAAATGATAATAAACCACCATTTTGCTCATTTACAACTTTATCAACGTTTACTTCAATTAAAGACATTGCATCTTCGGGTACGTACGGTTCTAATAAGTTGAGCACACTTTCTGTTTGAAGGTCAATGAATCCAAGAAGCGTAATTAAGAAAACAAGCCCAGGAAAAATCGCAAGCAAGAAGAAATAAGCGAGCTGTGCTGCCAAGCCCGCTACATCATCGCGCATCGTTCGGTCATATAAATCTTTACCAAACGAATAAGTACGATTTCTTCTCACCTTTTCTAAAATTTTTCTCATATATGGTTAAACGCTTTTCTTCTCTTCTTTATCTTGCTTCAACTCAATGTACGCTTCAGTTTTTTTTTCCTCTACATTGGAGTCTTTCATAAATAGTTCACGCGCTTCTTTCATACCGCCATCTTCAGCAACTACCGGCTCTTCTTCTGCCTTCAGCTCATCTACCTTTGGAGAAACAGCTTGAATTTCAATCGTTTCTGGCTTCTCTGCTGGCTCAACCTTTTTCTTACTAAAAATTTCTTTCGTTTCTTTTAACGTCTCTACAACAGACGGCGTCAATTTTTTAATTTCTGCTACTTTTGCTTTCACTACATTTAAATCAGCAAGTTCGCGTCCTTTATCTGTAACAGTTTGCACTTTTTCTTTGATCTTTGCATTTTCACCAATTTCAATCATCTTGGTTTTTGCTTTTTCTGCAGTATTTTTTACTTTTTCACGGTTTTCTTTCTTCAACATAGATACAGCTACACCTGCAGCTACACCAATCGCAATGTTTCGAGCAATATTATTTTTCTTTGCCATATTCCTTCACCCTTTCATTTCTTATGTTAGAAAGTATTTCTTTCTAAGCTTCCTCATATTCCTTGTTCTTTTCGAATGAAAGCTAATAGCTTTGCACACCCTTCTGTTACAAGGTCATATACTTCTTGGAAATTCCCTGTATAGTAAGGGTCGGGAACGTCTGTCCAGCCACCGTCTGGAACAAAATCGGACAGCCTACCAATATAGCCTCCAGTTTTACCTAAACTTTTTAAATCTGCTATATTCTTGTTGTCCATGGCAATAATATAATCAAACTTTGTTAAGTCTTCTTTTTCTACTTGCCTTGCTTTAATTCCTTCAAAAGTGACTGCATTTTCTTTTAAAATTTTTTGTGTTCCTTTATGTGGCGGATGGCCAACATGCCAATCTCCAGTTCCTGCAGAATCAATGACAATTTTCTCTTCGAGTCCCTCTTTTACGACAAGATCTCGAAAAATCGCTTCTGCCATTGGAGAACGGCAAATGTTCCCAAGACAAACAAACAATACTTGAACCATATTTTTGTTTCTTCCTTTCTTGGTGCATTTCTTTATATATACTTATAGTATAAACAACCAATTATTAAATATAAAGGAAATCCCTACTAATTTAATAGGATTGAAAAGATTCATTAACGAAAATGATAAAAAATGTTAAGATAGCCTTATGTTATTTTAAAGGGGGACACTTCGGTGGATTTATCCGTAAAGTCAGAAGAAAACGTTGAATATATGGTCGAAGCTATTAAAGAAAAATTACGTATGGTTAATGCTGGAGCGATGAGAGCTGCTAGCTTTAATGAAGAAATGTACGAAGACTTACGTGACATTTATGAGCATGTTATGAAACGTGAAACATTCAGCATTAGTGAAATGCAAGCTATTACAGAAGAATTAGGTACATTAATTAAAAAGTAAAAAGCCTCGTTTATGAGGCTCTTTTTTATTTCCAACAAATTCATGACAACTCTTCTCTTTCCCTCAAGCAACTGTAAAATATTGTACAATAGAAGTAGAACCTTACCTTAGATTTTTTCTCCATACATACTACTCACAAATAATAGCAACACTACCATTGCTAACTGTTTTTACTGGAGGTGCTTACTTATGAGCAATTGGTACAGTAAGACGAAAGATCAAACATTAATCGACTTAGAAACAAATGAACAACACGGTTTAACAGAAGAAATTGCAAGTGAACGTTTAAAGCAATACGGTTCTAATGAATTAGCTACAAAACAAAAACGCACTTTATGGCAACGTATTTTCGCCCAAATTAATGACGTCCTCGTATATGTCCTTATTATTGCTGCTCTTATTTCAGCCTTTGTAGGTGAATGGGCTGATGCAAGTATTATTGCACTCGTTGTAGTTTTAAATGCTGTTATCGGTGTCGTCCAAGAATCGAAAGCAGAACAAGCTTTAGAGGCATTGAAAAAGATGGCGACACCTAAAGCTATCGTCAAGCGAGATGGTGAACTAAAAGAAATTCCATCTGAGCACGTCGTTCCAGGTGATATCGTTATGCTCGACGCCGGACGATATATCCCATGCGATTTACGCCTTATCGAAACCGTAAATTTAAAAGTTGAAGAATCTGCTCTAACTGGTGAATCTGTCCCTGTTGATAAAGATGCAATCTACCACCCTTCCATGCAAAGTGATGAACAAGTACCACTCGGTGATCAAAAAAACATGGTCTTCATGTCTACCCTTGTAACATACGGAAGAGGCGTCGGTGTTGCTGTTGAAACTGGAATGAACTCACAAATTGGTAAGATTGCTACCCTGTTGCATGAAGCAGACGATGATATGACACCACTTCAAAAAAGCTTAGCACAAGTCGGAAAGTATTTAGGCTTTGTTGCTGTAGCGATTTGTATCGTTATGTTTCTCATCGGCTTTTTACAAGGACGAGATACACTAGAAATGTTTATGACTGCTATTAGTTTAGCCGTTGCAGCTATTCCAGAAGGTTTGCCAGCTATCGTTTCCATCGTTCTTGCAATTGGTGTGCAGCGTATGATTAAACAAAATGTTATCATTCGGAAACTACCAGCTGTCGAAGCTCTCGGTTCTGTCACAATTATTTGTTCAGATAAAACAGGTACGTTAACACAAAATAAAATGACCGTTACTCACTTTTATAGTGATAACACATACGATCAATTAGAAAATTTAAATGTAAATAATGATGTGCAACGTCTATTGTTAGAAAATATGGTGCTATGTAACGATGCGTCTTACAACAATGAATCACAAACGGGAGACCCGACTGAAATTGCTCTTCTCGTTGCCGGAAGCACTTTTAATATGCAAAAAGATTATTTAGAAAAAATACATGAACGTATTAATGAGCTACCTTTCGATTCAGATCGTAAAATGATGTCAACTGTACATACATACGATGAAAGCTACTATAGCATGACGAAAGGTGCTATCGATAAGCTCTTACCTCGGTGTACCCACATATTGAAAAACGATAAAATCGAAGTTCTAACAGAGGCTGATAAAAATCAAATATTAGAAGCTGCCAGGGCAATGTCCCGAGAAGCTTTAAGAGTACTTTCATTCGCATTTAAACAATACAATTCAAGCAATGTGGATATAGATCATCTCGAAGAAAACCTCATCTTTATTGGTCTTGTCGGTATGATTGATCCACCGCGAACTGAAGTAAAAGATTCCATTACAGAATGTAAAAAAGCCGGTATTCGCACAGTTATGATTACTGGTGACCATAAAGATACCGCCTTCGCCATTGCCAAAGAACTTGGCATTGCTGAAGACATATGTGAAATTATGATTGGAACTGAATTAGATAACATTTCAGATACAGAACTAGCAAGCAAAATTGATCACTTACATGTATTCGCTAGAGTCTCTCCAGAACATAAAGTAAAGATCGTAAAAGCATTACGTGCAAAAGGCAATATCGTTTCTATGACTGGTGATGGCGTCAATGACGCTCCATCTTTAAAACAAGCAGATGTTGGCGTAGCGATGGGCATTACAGGAACAGACGTTGCAAAAGGGGCAGCGGATGTCGTATTAACAGATGATAATTTCTCATCTATCGTGAAAGCTGTTGAGGAAGGTAGAAACATTTATCGTAACATAAAAAAATCAATTCTCTTCCTACTCTCTTGTAACTTCGGAGAAATTATCACTTTATTTTTAGCCATTTTACTCGGCTGGGCAACACCACTACGACCTATTCACATTTTGTGGGTAAATTTAATTACAGATACGCTGCCTGCATTATCACTTGGGGTGGATCCTGAAGATCCTGATGTGATGAAGGAAAAACCACGACATGCGAAAGAAAGCTTATTTAGCGGTAGCGTTCCTTTCCTTATTTTCAATGGGGTTGTCATTGGACTTTTAACGCTAATAGCCTTTATCGCCGGAGCAAAGTTCTATACTGGAGATACAAATTTATTCCCTCTTTTCCCAGAGCGAATTGATGAGGATGCTCTATTACACGCTCAAACGATGGCATTTGTCGTTCTTAGTTTTTCTCAGCTCGTTCATTCATTTAACTTGCGTTCAAGAACGAAATCAATTTTTTCAATTGGGATTTTTACAAATAAATATTTAGTCTTCTCCCTTCTTATCGGTGTTCTTATGCAAGTTTGTATCATCTCCATTCCGCCCCTTGCAAATATATTCGGTGTGCATGCATTAACGCTGCGAGATTGGGGATTTGTTCTCTTATTAAGTATCATTCCGCTCGTTGTGAATGAAATCATTAAATTAGCGAAGAAAAACTAAAAGGCAATGAGGAATAGTCCTCATTGCCTTTTCATTTACCCTTGTAATTCTTTTTTAATGTTCTCAGTTAATGTAGCCATACGTTTGCGACTTTCTTCACGCTCACGTTTGTTTTGCTCTTCAATTTGTTGTGTTTCTTGCATACCTCTTGAAATAATGTTCCAAGTTTCCTCAAGTGTTTCCATCTTAATACTAGAAGAACCGGATAATCTCGCTACTTCCACACTTTGCGTTGCGATATTTTGTGCATTTTTCTTAAGTAATTCATTTGTACGGCGATCCAGTTCAGCCATGGAATCTGCAACAAGCTTTTGACGCTTCGCATTTACCGCTTGAATGATACCATTTTTAAAGATAGGAATCGTCGTAATAAATGCTGTATTGATTTTACCAATTAATTTATTATTACCACGTTGAATCATTCGAATTTGTGGTGCTGTCAGTAACGCAACCATACGCGCTTTTTCTAAATCATCAATACGTTGTTCTAAAATTTCAACAGAGTTTTTAAGCGACTCTAATTCAATACCTGCTAATTGATCATTATTACGTACACGCTCTTCATACATCGGAACTAACTCTGTATTTAAACGCTCTAATAACATTTCTCCTGCTACTACGTATTTTTCTAAGTCTAAATAATATTTTAAGTTTTGCTCATATAAACCATCTAACGTACCAATTGATTTTTTCATTTCATCTTGATACTTCGTAATTTCCACATACACTTTATCAATTTCACGGCCCATCGTTTGATACTTGCTAAAGATTTGTTCAATCATTTTATCCGCTTTTTTGAACATACGTGAGAAGAAACCACTTTTCTCTTCCGCAAAGTCTTTGCTATCGAATCGGTCCATAATTTTACCAAGCTGTTTTAATAATTCACCAGAATCTTCTATCTTTGATAATGACATCGTATGTAAAATTTGATCAGCAAAACGTGAAATTTCCATAGAAGGTTCTTTTCCAAGTTCAATTAATTCTAATTGATCTTTAATATCTACCGCATTATAAATACGTTGTACATCCGCATCTTGTCTAAGTTGCAAGCGAACATCTTGTGCTGTTTGCTCATTTAATTCTGTTTTCGAATCTAGTACGACTGGGTTATTCATATGGTATTCTCCCTTTCCTTATAAAAATGGACGAAATAGTCCTTTTATTGTTTGTGATAAATTTTTATAGGCTGATGAACCATGAAACTCAAGATCGAAATTAACCTCTTCAAGCCAATGTGAATCAAATGCCCCAGCTTCAATATACGGTTCAATATCGTTTCTTCCCGTTGGATTGAAATGGAATACATCTACTCCAATTTGATTTAAAAATAGTAATAAAACAGCATCAGAACGAGTTAACTCTCCACTCTTCTCATTATTAAATATAACAATTTTCGGTACATCTTGTGAATAATCAAATTTCTCAAGCTGTTCTAAAATATTCGGTGGTATTTGAGAAAGTTGCGCGAAAACATATAGCGCTACATCTTGTTTCGTCTCTTTTGCAATTGGTTTACACATTTCACTTTCACACGTATGGATAATCGCTTCTGCAATACCATGTTGTAATCCTTCTGGCAATCGTTTATGCGGCCACCAATGACTGTTCATAATTAAATCTGGATGCAATTTCCCTCCGCGGTCTAATGCATCTCGATAATGGTATTGGAAATTTGCTTTTTGTTCTTTCGTAAACGGAAATGTATTAATTAATAAACTGTTATCAAATGATGTAACAGCCTTTAATCGCTGAAAATACTCTTTATCATTCTTTGAAACACCTGATATTTTCGCAAATAGGGATGGAATATAAATGTGTTTATTTTCAACAAAGAATGTCGGGCGTACAAACGCCTTTTCTTTCGTAATTAAAAATAGTTCATCGTATGTTGTTTTTAATGTACGTGCTACAGGTGTATATGAACGGAATTGCCACGGCTTGTATAATAGTGAATTATCGTGGTGAAGTACTTGTTCAATTTCTTTTGAAGCTTGATATGCCACTGTTGCAACACGCTCGCGGCGGCGATCTGGAAATGGCTCAAGAGAAATGCGACTTGGATGAGACACAATAAAACTTCTTCCTTCCTCATCAACATTCTCAAATCCATCTTTTCCTTCTGGGTGATAATAAAGTACATCGCAGCCGAGCATAATAAGAAAGTATAAGAAATATATACGGCTTTCCTGTGCATCACCGTACCAAACGATACGTGGCATTTGTTTCTTATAGTTAATAGTAGAGAACCACTTCGCTACGTAATTTTCGCTTAATTTAATCATGTCGATTAAGAAACGACGGAAGCCTTCTGTCTTTAGAGATTGATTATGTTGTTTCTCATATAATTTCAATACAGAAATAAATGTTGTATGTATATAATGCTGTAAATCCGGATTGTCTACTTTCGGTAAAAGTTGTTTCCCAGATAAGTGTGCCACTAGCCTATTTACTGTTAGACCATTTGGTGCTTCTTGATGTAATCCGAACACCTCTTGAATGTGACGAAGCTTTTCTGAATCAATCACTTTATTTAAATTTTGTTCGTGTAAAACTTCAATTCCTTTCGCTTCACTATAATCAAATAATTCATTGAAATATTCATCTACATCATTAGGAACGCCAAGGATTCGACATGCTATATAACTAAATTTCATCTCATTCTCTGTCAGCTCATATTGTGGACGTTTTTCTAAAAGCGTTTCAAATTGCTTTAAATCTGATTCATCTTTTAATGCATATGGTTGAAGTGTAAAACGTGAAAACACAACAGTTCACCTCCAAAAACATTTACTTTTTCTAAGTCTTTCTTCTATTATAAACTATTTTTGGTTATAAAAAATGGGCGCTCGCAAAACGAGCAAACCCATTTCAATTATTTATTGTCTTCTTTAGTAGCAGCAACTTCTTCTTTAGCTTGTCCAGAATTCTTCACGTAGTGAAGTACAAATGTTGCTCCAAATGCTACAACTAAAATAACGAAGAACAATGTATGGCTTATTTCAATATGAATAACAGACAATAGCATTTTTGTTGCAATAATTAAGATTAAAATATATGCTGTCGTTTCAAGTTCTGGGATACGCTCTAACAACTTTAAGAATACACCAGCGATACCACGCATCATTAAAATACCGAGCATTCCGCCTAACAATAGAATCCAAACTTCATTTGATACACCAAATGCAGCAAGTACACTATCTACAGAGAACGCGATATCCATTAATTCGACCATCGCAACCGTTCCCCAGAAGACACCAAACATTCTGAAGAGAATACTGTTTTGGTTCATACCATGAGCTTCCTCTTCTTCTGCATTACCTTTTCTTTTATCAATAAAGTATTTAATTGAAAGCCAAGCTAAGTAAAGTGCACCTAACACTTTTACCCATGCTAATTTAATTAAGAACATTCCAATTCCAATCGCAATAAAGCGGAATAAATACGCTCCAATAAGTCCATAGAATAAAGCCTTTTTACGCTTCTCTTCTGGAAGGTGTTTTACCATTACCGCTAACACAAGTGCGTTATCAGCAGATAGTAATCCTTCAAGTACAACAAGTGTACCTATTAATCCCCACGATACTGGATCTTGCAACACTTTAATCCACATGTCCAAGTCGAAAAACTGAGCATACGTATCAAGGATTCCTTGCAAAATACTCATCTTACCTATATCCCCTATTCTTTGCTAGATTTATAGAAAGGTCAAAAAAAGGAAACGAATATCGTTTCCTTTCTATGCATCCAAGCCATACGCTCTTACAAGCGCACCTAAACCACCTTGGAATCCACTTCCTACTGCATTAAACTTCCACTGTCCATTATGACGATATAATTCACAAAAGACAACTGCTGTTTCGATAGAGAAATCTTCCCCTAAATCGAAGCGAAGAACTTCTTCATTCGTTTCTTCGTTTGCTAAACGAACGAAAGCATTTCCTACTTGTCCAAAGTTTTGACTACGACCTTCCGCATCATAAATCGTAACTGTAATAGCAATTTTGTGCACATCTGCTGGAACTTTCTTCAAATCTACAACAAGTTGCTCATCGTCGCCTTCACCTTCACCCGTTCGGTTATCACCTGTATGTAAAACTGATCCACAAGGAGACTGTAAATTATTATAGAAAATAAAATCAGTTTCCTTCGTACATTTTCCGTTCATATCTAATAAAAAGGCAGATGCATCTAAATCGAAATCAGCTCCACCATCATAAGACTTAATATCCCACCCAAGACCAATTACTGCTTTTGTTAAGCCAGGGCTTGTTTTACCTAAATCGATTTTCTGTCCTTTTTGTAACTGAATAGCCATTTATATTCACCTCTATATTTTTATCTAAAAAAATATATCCATCAGTAAACATGCATTTCATCGATGGATATATTAATCTATTACTCTACATCTAAACCAAAGTTATTGCATAGAGACGCTAATCCACCTTGGAATCCACTTCCGATTGCATTGAACTTCCAATCACCTGCATGGCGGTATAATTCGCCTACTACAACAGCTGTTTCAATGGAGAAATCTTCTCCTAAATCGTAACGAATTAACTCTGCATTCTTTTCTTCATCTACAATACGTACGAATGAGTTAGAAACTTGACCAAAGTTTTGGCTACGGCCTTCTCCATCGTAAATTGTGATTGTGAAACAAATACGTTCGATATGTGCAGGTACATTTTTCAAATCTACTTTAATCGCTTCGTCATCGCCTTCGCCTTCACCCGTTCTGTTATCTCCTAAATGCTCTACAGCACCATTCGCGCCTTTTGGGTTATTGTAGAAAACGAAATCCTCTGCGCCTGAAACTTTACCGTTCGCACCTACTAAAAAGATACTAACATCTAAATCAAAATCAGCTTGTCCATCATAACGGTTCGTATCCCAGCCAAGCCCTACAAGTACTTTTGATAAACCTGGATTTGTTTTTGTTAAATCTACCTTTTGTCCCTTTTTTAAAGAAATAGATGCCATTTTAAATTCCTCCTTAGTTTATCCTATTGATAACGTGATACAATCTCACTTAAGTTTTTATCTTGTGTGCCTTCTCCAACTGCTGAAAACTTCCACTCATTTTCGTATCGATACATTTCTCCTGCAATTAAAGTTGTTTTACTAGCATAGTTTTCTGATAAATTATAACGTGCTAATTCCTCACCTGTATGAGGATTTTGAATACGAATGTAAGCATTACGAATCATACCAAAGTCTTGACGTCTGTTTACACAATCATAAATATTTACAACGAATACTAAACGGTTAATACGACTTGGGACTTTATGCAATTCTACAAAGATTGTTTCATCGTCACCTTCGCCTTCACCTGTTAAATTATCTCCTGAATGAATAATACTACCACAAGTAGAAAGTTTGTTTCCGAAGTATACTAAATCGTTTTTATTAACAAAACGATCTCCTTCTAACATAACAACAGATGCATCACAATCTACATTTGGTTTACTTCCAAATAATGAAGACAGAAACCCACCTGATTGCCCAATTGGATCCCAGCCTAAGCCAACCTGTAGTTTTGCTACTTTTGGTTGTCCTTTCGTTAAATCGATCTTTTGACCTTTTTCTAAAATAATAGGCATGCAGTTTCTTCCTTTCTACAAAGCATTTTCCAAGACGGAAAATATTGTATTCTTCCCTTATATTGTAGCATTATTTACCTAGTGATAAAAAGGATAAATTCTCAGTTATATGAAAACATTCATATAATTTACTTATGATGATGTAAGAAGTGGTAAATAGCACCAACCATTCCTGCACAATTACCGTTTTGCGCAAGTTCAATCTCACAATTACTATAAATCTCTTTATTTAAGTATTTACTGACCTCTTCTTTTACTTCTTTTAAAAACTCATTTCCCCTATCAGTAATTCCTCCACCTATAACAATCACTTCTGGATTAAAAATATAAGCAAGGTTACTAATTCCAATCGCTAAATGTTTAAAGAAAACCTCAACTGCTTGGGTAACTTCCCTATCACCTTTATCATACAGTTCGAAAATCTTTTTTCCATTCCAATCACTTTCATCTTTATATTTTCGCACAAGACGAATTAACCCTGAAATGGAAGCGATCTCTTCAAACGGCTTTCCTTCTATTAACATATTTCCCCATTCGCCAGCACTAAACAAATGCCCTCTATATAACTCTCCATCTATAAAAATTGCTCCTCCAATACCAGTTCCAAGGGTGAGCATAATAAAGTTTTCTTTCTCTCTTGCACTACCATTCCACTTTTCTCCGAACGCTGCACAATTCACATCATTATCAATGGATACAGGAACTTTTAATACCTCTTGCAATCTATTAATAATAGGAATCGTACTATAACCTGGAATATGATCCGCACCTCCCGTCACAATCCCTTTATTAACGTCAACAATTCCCGCAGTACTAATGCCAATTCCCGAAATCGTATGTTTACCCATTAAATTTTTTGATAAAAGAATGAGTTTTTGAATGATTTGTTCCCCGCCCAAATGAATTTCTGTTGGAACTGTTTTATGCTTTAGTACTGTTCCTGTTTCTGAAACAATTCCATATTTAATTTGTGTACCACCAATATCAAATGCAATATACTCTTTCATCTGCTGTCACTTCCTCTACTGGAATGGGTGTGAAATTCCCACCACTCTACTATTATAAAGAATTTACACTCACTCTTTTCTCTCTTTAGAAATATACCACCTTTTTCTATATATAGTTTTTTTTGCATAAAACTCTTTTTCCTATGAAATATTACAAAGAGATGTATTTTAGATGGAATATTAATGTTTCAGGAGGAAATCAATGACGAAAATTTTTATTTTAGCATCAACTCTTTCTTTATCTTTTTTTAGTGGTTTAAACATTGGTAATGCAGCAACAGAAAACTTCTCTCCAGTAACAAATGCGCTTGTACAAAATAACGATCATTTCGCAGAAGGTAACTCAAAAGATAATAATAAACCACCAGGAAACGGTGGTTCTCAGGACGATAGTGGTTCTGGTGACAATGGCTCTGGCGGCAACGGCTCTGGCGGCAATGGCTCTAGCGGCAACGACTCTAGCGGCAACGGCTCTGGCGGCAACGGCTCTGGCGGCAACGGCTCTGGCGGCAACGGCTCTGGCGGCAACGGCTCTGGCGGCAACGGCTCTGGCGGCAACGGCTCTGGCGGCAATGGTTCTGGTGGCAACGGTTCTGATGGCAGTGGCGGCAATGGCTCTGGCGGCAGTGGTTCTGACGGTAACGGTTCTGGTGGCAACGGTTCTGATGGCAGTGGCGGCAATGGCTCTGGCGGCAGTGGTTCTGACGGTAACGGTTCTGGTAGCAACGGTTCTGATGGCAGTGGCGGCAATGGCTCTGGCGGCAGTGGTTCTGACGGTAACGGTTCTGGTGGCAGCGACTCTGGTGGCAGCGGCTCTAGCGGCAACGGTTCTGATGGCAGCGGCTCTGGCGGCAACGGTTCTGGCGGCAGTGGTTCTGGCGGCAGTGGTTCTGACGGTAACGGTTCTGGTGGCAGCGGCTCTGGCGGCAGTGGTTCTGACGGTAACGGTTCTGGTGGCAGCGGCTCTGGCGGCAATCGTGGTAAAGGCGATAGCAGTTCTCAAGGGGGAAATGACTCTCATGGAGGTAACCGTGGTAAAGGCGATAGCAGTTCTCAAGGAGGAAATGGCTCTCAAGGTGGTAACGTAAAAGATAACGCGAAAAAACAAGGCGATAAGTTACCGAATACTGCAACACATTATCCTGCATCTATTTTAATGGGACTTTCAACATTCCTAATTGGTATGTTACTATTCATTCGCCGTAAAAACGCAAAATAAAAACATATCCTTCCATCTTAAAAATACATGAAACAAATTGTAAAACTAAAAAGGACTTTGGATTGCATTTTATTATGCAGCCCAAAGTCCTTTTCATCCTTCCTATCCAAAAGAGCATTAATACGCTTTTCCCCAATACACCATTTGTTTAGCTTCTTTACCACAACAAATACATTCATCAGTTATATGTTCTTGTTCAAAAGGCATACAGCGAGAAGATACTCCGACTTCTTCTTTTAATTTCTCTTCACAGGCTAGTTCCCCGCACCACATCGCCTTAATAAATCCTTGCTTTTCATCAGCTACTTTTTTCATCTCTTCAAACTTCGTCACACTATACGTATTTTCATCACGAAATACTTTTGCTTTATTAAATAAAGAGTTATGAATTTCCTCAAGTAGTGCTGGAATGCGTTCTTCTAATTGATCCATTGCTATAAACTCTTTTTCTTTCGTATCTCTTCTTACGAGTACAACTTGATTCTTTTCAATATCTTTCGGACCAACTTCTAATCGAATTGGAATTCCCTTCATTTCATACTCATTAAATTTCCAACCAGGTGTTTTATTGCTAGCATCTATTTTTACTCGTGCAACCTTTTGAATATGTTCTTGTAACTCTGTTGCTTTCGCTAAAACGCCTTCTTTATGCTGAGCAATCGGTACAATAACAACTTGCACTGGTGCGACTTTAGGAGGCATTACAAGCCCATTATTATCACTATGAACCATAATCAGTCCACCTATCATTCTTGTTGATACGCCCCAAGATGTTTGGTGTACATATTGCCACTTACCGTTACGATCTAAAAATTTAATATCAAATGCTTCAGAGAAATTCGTTCCAAAGTTATGGGATGTTCCTGTTTGAAGTGCTTTCCCATCATGCATTAAGCTTTCAATCGTATAAGTCGCCTTTGCGCCCGCAAATTTTTCTTTTTCTGTTTTTTGTCCTTTAATTACTGGTATCGCTAAGTAGTCTTCACAGAAAGAAGCATATAGATTTAAAATATTTAATGTTTCAGCTTGAGATTCTTCTGCTGTTTCATGAATTGTATGACCCTCTTGCCATAAGAATTCCGTTGTACGAAGAAATGGCCTCGTGGTCTTTTCCCAACGAACTACTGAACACCACTGATTATATAACTTTGGCAAATCATTATAGGATTGCACAATTTTTGAAAAATGCTCACAGAATAAAGTTTCGGATGTAGGGCGTATACAAAGTCTTTCTGCTAACTTTTCATCCCCACCATGTGTCACCCATGCTACTTCAGGAGCAAATCCTTCTACATGATCCTTCTCTTTTTGTAATAAGCTCTCTGGGATAAACATTGGCATATACACATTTTCATGACCAGTTGCTTTTAACTTCTCATCCATCACTTTCTGCATATTTTCCCATAAGGCATAGCCGTACGGGCGTAGAATCATACATCCTTTTACACTTGAATAATCAACAAGTTCTGCTTTTTTTACAATATCTGTGTACCACTGTGCAAAGTCCTCTTCCATCTTCGTAATCGCTTGTACTTGTTCTTTTGCCATAGTCAGTCTTCCTCCTTCTAGAAAATACAAAAAAGCCCGCGCCCCTAAATAGGGACCGAGCTTTGCCGGCGTTACCACCCTGATTCATGCACAAAAATTGCGCATGCTCTCTTTTTGATAACGGGAAATTCCCGCTGCATATGCAGAACGCAAAGGTAGGTTCCATATCGCCTTTTTAAGAATCTTTCAGCCTGACGGATTCTCTCTCTGCTAAAAAGGTTGAACATGTACTAGTCCTTTTTCATCGTTATAACGAAGTAAATTTGTTGAATATCATAATATAAATTTCACCCTAAAACAAGAGTGAATTTTCTTATTTTTTATATATTCTTTTCATTTTTTACAGTTTTATACGTAGCTTTTTCTCGTAATTTTCACAAGTTGATGTGCAATCATACCGATAAGTGTACCAAGTAGGACGAAGAAACCAATAAATCCATATCCCATTCCTTCCCATCCACCAATAACCATCATTGTAACGGGAAAGGATGCTAAGCAAAGAAGTATTAAACTAAGTGCAAATATAATATCAAACTGCTTGTCTGGAAACCTTTTCTTTAGTAAATACGAAATAGCAAATACAAGAATAATCGTAATTCCGCCAATGATGTAAAAGATACTAAATCCATCTAGCAGATCCACAGTATTCCCTCCTTTCATTCATTCCCTTATACTTAATTATATGTTTAACTTTTCTGAAAATAAATAATAAATTTTATTTAAAAACACATTTTTATTACTAGGTATTAATAGTAATATATAGTAATAGGTTTTATATAATTAGGAGGATTACTTTATGGATAAAGCATTAACGAATCGTGTCATCATTTTATCATTCGACTGTTTATCAGCTTTAGATTTTCCTATACTACAAAAATCACCTCACTTCCAATCTCTAATCAAAAAGGGTACGGTTGTCGAAAAAGTAGAGCCCATCTATCCTTCTGTAACCTATCCAAGTCACTCAACAATCGTAACTGGTAATTATCCTAATAAACATGGTGTTGTTAGCAATACGTTACTTCAACCTGGACGTGAATCACCCGATTGGCATTGGTACCGAAAATCAATACAAGGAACAACATTATATGATGAAGCACATAAAGCAAATTTAACGACAGCTGCTCTTCTATGGCCTGTTACCGGCAGAGCAAATATTGATTACAATTTACCAGAAATCTTTCCAAATAGACCGTGGCAAAATCAAGTTTTAGTTTCATTATTTAGCGGTAGCCCGCTATACCAATTAGATTTAAATGGTCGTTTCGGTCATATACGAAATGGACTGTCACAACCTGAACTTGATGATTTCGTACTTGCTTCTGCTGTGCATACAATCCAGACAAAAAAGCCTAATGTCATGTTTGTACATTTCACCGATTTAGACACCCAAAGACACTATCACGGCTTTGAATCCAAAGAAACAATAGCCGCAATTCATAGACATGATGAGCGACTAGGGAAAATTATTCAAGCTTTAAAAGACAGTGGACTATACGAAGAGAGCACCATTATCGCTCTTGGTGATCATAGCGCTTTAAGTGAAAACAAAGCCATTCAATTAAATGTACTATTTCATCAAAAAGGGCTTATCTCTATAAATTCAAAAGGCAAATTAGTAGACTGGAATGCTTATTGCCAAAGTTGCGATGGATCCGCCTATGTATATGTGAAAGACAAAAACGATACCGATACAATTCGAGAAGTACAACTACTCCTTGAAGAACTGCTTCAAAATAAACAAAACGGTATTGAATTTATACTTCATGATGAAGATGCGAAGGAATGCGGTGCAGATGGTAACTGTTTATTTATGTTGGAAGCACGAGAAGGGTATTATTTCACTGAAAACTATACAGGAGATTTTATAAAAGAAATTACTGAAAAAGATGTTACGCCTAGTAAAAAATATACATTTGGTACGCATGGATACTCTCCAGCAAAACCTAACTATGAAACAATTTTTATAGCTGCCGGGAAAGGGATAAAAAGCGGCACTACCATACCGTATATGAGACTTATTGATGAAGGCCCAACTATCGCTAGACTACTCGGTTTACACTTAGGTGAAACAGACGGATCAATTGTAGAGGATTTACTCCAATTGTAAAGAACTGTGTATATATGTAAAAGTTATGTAAAATTCATCATTGTTTCTCTTTTTATAATTTTTATTTTTGTACACTGTTAGTAGAACAAATTTGAGGGGGAACATTATATGAAAAAAATGTCCAGACAAGAAAAAAGCTGGATATTATACGATTGGGCGAACTCCGTATATTCGCTCGTCATTACAACCGCATTATTCCCAATTTACTTTAAAGCAGCTGCAAAGGAAGCTGGGTTATCTGGTGCAACTTCAACAGCATATTGGGGATATGCAAACTCGTTCGCAACACTTTTAATTTCTATACTTGCTCCTATTCTCGGCACAGTTGCTGATTATAAAGGATTTAAAAAACGATTTTTCACATTCTTCTTTGGACTCGGTATCGTCTTTACAAGTATGCTAGCAGTCGTCCCAACATCTCAGTGGTACTTATTACTAGGATGCTATATGCTCGCATTAGTCGGTTTTGCTGGAGCAAATATTTTTTATGATGCATTTTTAGTAGATGTCACTTCTGAAGATAGAATGGATCGAATTTCTACGAGAGGTTTCGCTTTAGGCTATATTGGGAGTACTATTCCATTTATCGGTTGTATCGCTCTTATCATTCTTGCTCAAAAAGGAACTATCCCTTTATCAGTTGGCATTGCTAGTCAAATTTCATTTGCAATCACAGCTCTTTGGTGGGGATTATTTACAATTCCAATGCTAAAAAACGTAGAACAAACGCACTATATTGAACGTCACCCAAGACCAATTACAATGAGCTTCAAACGCCTTGCTGATACTTTTAAAAATATTAAAGAATATAAAACGGTCTTTATGTTCTTAATTGCTTACTTTTTCTATATTGATGGGGTCGATACAATTATTACTATGTCCACCGCTTACGGAACAGACCTCGGTATTAGTGCAACAAATCTATTAATCATATTATTCGTCACACAAATTGTAGCTTGTCCATTCGCTTTATTGTACGGAAAACTATCGGAGACATTTACCGGTAAAAAAATGCTATATGTCGGTATTATTATTTATATCATTATCTGCACATATGCTTATTTCTTAAAAACGACACTCGATTTCTGGATTTTAGCAATGTTAGTTGCCACTTCTCAGGGCGGGATTCAAGCACTTAGTCGTTCCTATTTTGCAAAACTAGTACCTAAAGAATCGGCAAATGAATTCTTCGGATTTTATAATATATTTGGCAAGTTTGCCGCGATTATGGGTCCAGTATTAGTCGGTGTTACAACGCAATTAACGGGAAAAACAAACGCCGGTGTCCTTAGTATTATTGTGTTGTTTATTATCGGTGGATTTTTATTAACTAAGGTCCCTGAAAATAATACATCCGTTACACCACCTAGTCCAAAAACTAAAATGCTATAAGAAGAAGATCCTCTTCATGCAAGAAGAGGATCTTTTTTATCTATAACGTCTTACAATTAAAAACTCAACAGCTGGCTTTACAACTATCGCAGCACATAACGCAAACAAAAGCGGTATGTTATGAAAATCAATCCATCTATTAAACCCTACCGATGCGAAAAACAAGCCAAAAATTAATACAACGAGTACATAATATGTAACATTGGCACTTGTTTTTAATACATGTTTTTCTAAATCCTCTTTCTCCTCAGTATCCCCTTCAACGCTATGTGATGCCAAACTTTTAAATAGATAATGTAACGCGATGCTACAAATAAATAGTGCATACCAGTTTACTTGAAGTTCAGTTAACCAATAGTAAAGTGCAAACACTAACGTACCTATAGCCACTAATACAGTAACGAAAAGGCTTATTTTCTCTTTCCCCAACAACTACTCCCCCTACTGCTTGTACAAAAATAGTTTATCAACAGTTGTTCCTAATACTTCCGCTAAACGAAAAGCTAATGCTAAGCTTGGATCATATTTATTATTCTCAATTGCATTTATCGTCTGTCTTGAAACTTTACACTTATCAGCTAATGCACCTTGTGAAATATTATTCTCAGTGCGTAATTCATAAATTTGATTTTTCACATCTTTTCTCCTAACATGTAAAATCGTTTTTACAACATTAGTATATAGTCGGTACATTTCATTGTCAAAAGACTGTCACAAGAAAAGGGAGCTATTCAGCTCCCTTACAATGGTTATTTCGAGGCTAATGAATTTGTTAGTTCCTCTTTATTAGCGACATCCCCTTTATTTATTTGCATGCGTAGAACTGGCCCTATCGCAAATAAAATAAGTGCCATCGCTATACAAAATACAGTAACTAATGAGGTCATCTCCTTTAATCCTCCAGCTATTGAAGTTCCGATTAACATTGCCCCCATAAACAGTGGTAAAATTGTTCCATTTACTCTTCCAATCATATTTTCTGGTACAAGTTGAATCATAAGCGTACCGACAACGATATTAACACAAGCTAGACAAATACCTGTTCCAAATCTCATGAAACTAGTAATCCAAAATGATGTAGATAGCCCTTCTACTAAAAACGATATCGCTAATATGCCCATACCGAATACGAACATCTTTTTCGGGTTCACTTTTGAAGTGAAAATCGCAGCAACAATACCACCAATTAACATACCTATTCCATCAGCTGCAGCTAAATATTGAACTGCTTCCTTTTCCATTCCAAGGCGTTCTATTACAAGAAACACCTCTAACGGATTCGTTAGTCCAACAGCTAAGCCCATAATGGTGAAAGTGATTGTAATCATACGTAAATTTTTCGTATGAAGAACGTATTTCCAACCCTCTTTTATATCATTTTTTAATGAATCTCTTGCCACTTGCTCTTGTTCAACCCATTTCGGTAAAAATGAAAGAGCGATAGCAGATAACAAAAATAAAATGATTAAACTATATAGCGACGTAAATAAACCAAGTTGTGTATACACAAGCGATCCTACCACTGGTCCAAAGATCAGAAATAATGACTGTAATGTTTGGTTAAATGCAATCGCATTTGCTATCTGTTCTTCTTTCACGTAGCGCTTAAATATACGCGAAGATGATGGCTGAGAGAACTGACCTACAATTGCGGAAATGAGTGTTGCAAAAAATATAGCCTGCCAATAATCCAGTTTTAACAACAGGACAATTCCTATAATAGACATTACACTTAATACATCTCCAGCGACCATTGTTCTTTTCGGATTCCAGCGATCAGCTAGCGCACCACCGATAAACGAGAAAATAAAAATAGGTGCATATTCCATAACCGATAACAATGAAACGGAAACTGGATCATTATTCGTTCGCTCCATTATGAAATACAAAAGAGCCATATTTCTAATCCAAATTGCAAATTGTTGTAAAATATCAGATGCCATAACGAGCATAAATGCTCGGTTTTTAAATAAAGTGTTCATTTTCATTCCCCTTTCATAAACCGACCGTTCGGTCTAATTTATTTTATAGAAAAGCAACTGACTTATTATTCAGCTGCCATTCCTTTTAACAATACATCTATTGCCTTTTTATAAATACGTTTCAACTCTTTATAATCTAACTCGTAGTAAAGTACTCCAAGCCCTGATAATAATCCATTCACAATATACATAAGATCGCGCGTATTATCTTCACGAAACTCTCCAGACTGTATGCCTGCTTCAATTAGTTTCTCAAACATAACATATGATTCTCTAGTTAAAGCTAATAGTTCATCCAAAATCTCTTTACTTACAACTTGGCTCATAGAGAATTCCTCTATTGCATTTGAAATTGGTTGCTGTATGTCCGCTACATGATATTCCGCGAGACCATATAATTTTTCAGTATTCGTACTATACGACTTCTCTTTTTCATTCCATTTTTCAAGCCAATCATACGTATGCTGTTTTACTACAAATAAAAATAATTCTTCTTTACTTTTAAAGTGATAATAAATACTTCCTTTACTTCGCTCTGTAATTTCACAAATCTCTTCCATAGATGTAGCTGCGTAGCCCTTCTGTGAAAACAGACTTTCTGCTTTATATGCAATTTCTTTCTTTATCTCTTCTGCACTTCTTCTCATATTCACACCTCTTTAAACCGACCGTTCAGTCTAATAATAACAAATTAAAAACCTCTATTACAAGAGGCTATATTTCTTATTTAAGAAAACGTACTCTCAAACCACGTTCGAATCATGTGTATTGTTCCAATTTTAAATCCTAATTTAACAAGAAATATGCCTCCCGCAGCTACTAAAAATAACATTACTTTCCCCTTGTTTTTCACTTTCGGTTCTCTTTCCATTTCCATTCCCCTTAGTATATTAAAAATATTTAATCAAACGTTTGTTTAACTGTTTTTATGCATATGTAAACCAACTAATCAAACGTTTGTTTAAAAAGAAATACGCCCCTTATAGGGCGTATTCTCATCAATCACCGCCACCTCCGCCACCATCGCAGCTGCCTCCGCTATCTCCACCGAAAGATCCTCCACAATCATGTGAACCTCCATGCGAGCTATCATTATCAGATCCCGCAAAGAAAAATAATGGTGATGAGTTGTTAGATGAGTTATGAATGTTATTTTGTTTTGTAAGATTTACCTTCTTTTTGTTTGATCGAACTGCTGTTAAGATTGTTCCAACTACAACAAATAATAGTATGAAAATAATAAATTCCATATAAAAGCCTCCCTTATTCCTCGAATAATTGAATGGTTCTCTCTAGATTTTCAAGCGAAATGAAGCGTGATTCACGAAGAATTTCTTTTCCATTATAAAATAATAAAACTGTTGGACCTGTAAATACAGCATATCGCCCCGCAATCTCTTGCATGTCTTGTAACAATATCTCTATTTTCTCTACGTAATTATAATTCTCTAATACGTAATTTACTTTCCTTAACATAACATCACAAACACCACAATTTTCTGTTTTAATAAACAGAAGTACTAATTGTTGTTCTTCAATATATGTCGCTAATTCTTCTATCGTTTTAAATGTATTCATCTTATCCCTCTTAGCGTAATTTACGAAATACTTTATCTTGATACATACGAAAAGCTGAACTATCTTTAATCTTTCTCTTTTCCATTACCTGCTGAAAACGAAGCGTTTTTGCTGTTAACTCTTCTTGTAACTTTATTCTCTCTACTTCATCATAACAGCACGCAATTAAGTCTTCTATTTTTAATATATCTTTTTGTAGTTCCATTTCTGGTGGAATCATGCCCGCGTTTTTTAAAATTTTATAACTCATTCTAAGTTCTGGAGGTACCATTGAAAGGTCTTCTAATTGTAGTGGTTTTCCTTTTCCCGGAATATGATCAAGGTCTCCATTCCGTATTGCTTGTCGAATCTTTTCTTCGGCAATATTCAAAAACACATCCACAATACTCCCCCCCTTACATATTTTTACTATTATTTTACATGAAATTTCATTATCTTGCTACGCTATTACAAATTGACCTCATACAATTTTTTCTCAAATTTAACTCCAAGAAGCCCTTTCCTCCCTAATCGATATTTTATTTTCATGTGTAATCTGTATTAGAGCCATTTCATATTGAGAAAGTCTTTTCGAATTCAATAAAGCGTTTACACCAAATCTTACATTTGCTACGATTTAATCAGCTTCAGCTCCTTGTATAGACTTCGTGATGTCTGATCATTTTTGTCTAGATTCATTTTGATTTATTGGCGCATGCCTTTAAATATATCTTTTACTTTGAAAGGAGAAATGACTATGAAATCAAAAAAATTCACACTGCTATTACTATCCCTACTACTCTTCTTACCTCTTTTTCTCACAAACTTTATTACTCCAAATTTCGCATTAGCAGAGTCACCAAAGCAAGGTCAAAAAGTTGTTGGGTATTTTCCTTCGTGGGGCATTTACGGACGTAATTATCAAGTTGCAGACATTGATGCATCAAAACTAACTCATTTAAACTACGCTTTCGCTGATATTTGCTGGAATGGAAAACATGGAAACCCTTCTACTCACCCCGATAATCCAAATAAACAAACGTGGAACTGTAAAGAATCTGGTGTACCACTGCAAAATAAAGAAGTCCCTAATGGTACTCTCGTACTCGGTGAACCATGGGCCGATGTCACAAAATCTTATCCTGGCTCAGGTACAACTTGGGAAGATTGTGATAAATACGCACGCTGCGGAAATTTCGGCGAACTGAAACGATTAAAAGCTAAGTATCCTCACTTAAAAACAATTATTTCTGTTGGTGGCTGGACTTGGTCTAACCGCTTTTCTGACATGGCCGCTGATGAAAAAACAAGAAAAGTATTCGCTGAATCTACAGTCGATTTCCTACGCGAATATGGATTTGACGGCGTTGATTTAGATTGGGAATATCCGGGCGTAGAAACGATTCCTGGTGGTAGTTATCGTCCTGAAGATAAGCAAAACTTCACTCTACTCCTTCAAGAAGTTCGAAATGCATTAACAAAAGCTGGTGCAGAAGATGGCAAACAATATTTACTAACAATCGCATCAGGTGCAAGCCAACGTTATGCTGATCATACAGAGCTAAAGAAAATCTCTCAAATACTGGATTGGATTAATATTATGACATATGATTTCCACGGTGGATGGGAAGCTACTTCTAACCATAATGCAGCTCTATACAAAGATCCAAATGACCCAGCAGCGGATACGAAATTTTACGTAGATGGTGCGATAGACATTTATACAAATGAAGGGGTTCCAGCAGATAAACTCGTATTAGGTGTACCTTTTTACGGACGTGGATGGAAAAGTTGCGGAAAAGAAAATAACGGCCAATACCAACCTTGTAAGCCAGGTAGTGATGGAAAACTCGCTTCTAAAGGTACTTGGGATGATTATTCTACCGGTGATACAGGTGTATACGATTATGGTGATTTAGCGGCTAATTATGTTAATAAAAATGGTTTTGTTCGCGGATGGAACGATGCAGCGAAAGTACCTTATTTATATAATGCTACTACAGGTATGTTTATTAGCTATGATGACAACGAATCTATGAAATATAAAACAGACTATATAAAGACAAAAGGTTTAAGTGGCGCAATGTTTTGGGAACTCAGCGGAGATTGCCGTACAAGTCCAAAATATAGTTGTAGTGGACCTAAATTACTTGATACGTTAGTAAAAGAATTACTAGGTGGACCTATTAGTCAAAAAGATACTGAGTCACCAACAAACGTAAAAAATATTGCTGTTACAAATAAAAATTCAAACTCAGTTCAATTAAACTGGACTGCATCTACTGATAACGTAGGAGTTACGGAATATGAAATTACTGCTGGGGAAGAGAAATGGAGTACAACAACAAATAGCATTATAATTAAAAACTTAAAATCTAATACAGAATACAAATTTTCAATAATAGCAAAAGATGCCGCTGGGAATAAATCACAGCCCACTTCTATTATTGTAAAAACAGACGATGCTAGCACAACACCTCCTGGTGGAAATAACAATGCTACCTTTTCAGTCACTTCAAATTGGGGAAGTGGTTACAACTTCTCGATTGTAATTAAAAATAGTGGAACGACCCCTATTAAAAGCTGGAAATTAGAATTTGATTATAACGGCAATTTAACACAAGTTTGGGATTCTAAAATTAGTAGTAAAATAAATAATCATTACGTAATTACGAATGCAGGATGGAATGGTGAAATTCCTCCTGGTGGATCGATTACAATCGGAGGAGCAGGAACAGGCACTCCTGCTGAACTTACAAATGCATCCATTAGTGAAAACTAAACGTAACTTCCACTAATTATTTCACTAAAGTTTGAATTTAGGTTTGATTCCTCTCTCCTAAATTCAAACTTTTAATTTTATGAAAAATCACAAATAAACATTATAATAACCTATTATAATCATATTTAGTTTCCAATATGAAGTTCGCGTGAAGTTCATCTGAATTTTACATGAATTTCCTTTAAGCTCTATTGTCTTCCTATACTAATCACATTATCCTTTACATATAGGAATTATTTTCATTCCATTTCAAACTATCTATATATATAAAGAAAGATAGTCGCCTATTAGGGAAAGGCATCTAGTATTATTATAAATATAAACATAACAAAAGAAAAAGCACGCTTATAAGCGCACCATAAGAGTGCTTCTTCATACAATTCTCATGTAAAAGTTCTCGAAAATCATGTTAATCACAAAGAAAAGGCATTAGCTTATACAAGCTAATGCCTTTTCTTTATTCATATTGTTCAGCGTTCCATTCTTCTATATTCCATACTTTTGTTATCCATCCTTCATAAAAAGCAGGTTCATGTGAGACAAGTAAAACTGTTCCTGTATATTGTTGTAACGCTTCCTGCAAAGACTTCTTTGTTTCTATATCTAAATGATTAGTTGGTTCATCTAAAATTAAAACATTACTTTTCGTTACGATAAGTTCGCATAAACGTACTTTCGTTTGTTCTCCGCCGCTTAATAAACGAATAGGTTTTAATACGTGTTCTTCTTTTAATCCACACTTTGCTAACGCTTGGCGTACTTCTTTCATTGTCATATCTGGTCGCTCTGCCCAAATTTTCTCTAACGGTGTTGTTTCTAAAGCAAACTCTTCCTGTGCAAAATAAGCAGGATTTACTCGTTCTCCAACAGAAATGGAACCACTTAGCGGCTTTATTTGACCTAATAAAGTTTTTAACATCGTCGTTTTTCCAATTCCATTATGACCAACAATCGCTATCTTTTCTCCTTTTTTCACTTGTAAATTCAGCTCTGGAAATAACGGATCACTATAACCTATCCTTAGTTTCTTAGCTTGCAATATACGACTCACCGGCTCCTCATAAACATTGAAATCAAAACGGGATCGAGGTACAGGATGAATCTTTTCAATCCTTTGCATTTTCTCCAATACTTTCTCTCGACTTTTAGCCTGTTTCGCTTTACGAATTTTATTTTTTTGAATAAATGTTTCTAACTGAGAGATTTCTTTTTGTTGTTTCACATACGCCGATTGCAATTGTTTCTTTTGCACTTGATAACTTTGTACAAACTTTTCATAGTTTCCTACGTATCGCTTCACTTTCCCTCCTTCTAGATGAAAAATAACATTTGTAATACTGTTCAAAAATAATTCGTCATGCGAAATGATTACATAAGCTTTTTCATATAGTCTCAAATACGATTGCAACCATTCTATATGGGCTGTGTCTAAATAATTTGTTGGCTCATCTAGTAATAAAACATCAGCTTTTTCTAAAAGAAGCTTCCCAAGTAATAACTTTGTTCGCTGTCCCCCACTTAACTTCGATACATCCTTTTTCAAACCTATTTCAAATAAACCTAAACCGATTGCTACTTCTTCAACTTCTGTATGAATGTGATAGAAATTAGAGCTTTCCAATATAGTTTGTAATTCTCCATACTTTACTAACAGTTTTTCTACTTCTCCTGCTCCATTCATTTCTTCAGCAATTTTTAACATTTCGCATTCAATCACATACAAATCAGCAAATGCACTTTGCAAGTATCCCTCAATTGTAATTCCTTCTTGTAAATCTATATGCTGCTGTAAAAAACCTACCTTCACATGAGGAAACCATTCAATATTCCCCTCATCATGTATAAGTTCTCCTGTTAAAATCTTTAACAATGTTGATTTTCCAATTCCATTTTGCCCTACTAACCCAACATGTTCGCCCTTCAATAATCGAAAACATGCATTATATAAAATGGTCTTCTCACCATACGAATGACTTACATTTTCTACCGTTAATATACTCATTTTTTTCTCTCCTCTACTTATAGTCCATAAGCTAAATAGAGAGAGCAACAGTATAAAGCCTTATTTAATTGTGCATATAAAAAATGGGTAAGGTGAATACACCTTACCCATTCAGGCTGTGGAGAAAGTCTTTTCCACAGCCTGTTTTTGTGTCTGAACCTCTTTTTATGTGTCAACACTGATAAAAAAGAGGAAAAGGAGAGATTTCTTATGATGGGTGCTTTAAAAAATCATCGTGACGAGC